>CAZTHP010000071.1:0-14109 GCA_964613155.1 uncultured Lachnospiraceae bacterium
CGCATCGGAAATACTTTCACTTCCAATCAAGACTTCCACTCCATTTTCACTGATCGTCACTAACGTCTGCGCCAGTCCTTTACTTTTCAGGATTGACTCAATATCGGATTCTATTTTGGCATTTTCGGTCATCTTCATCAGATTTTGGGCAGCATCTTCTCTTTGCTTTTCACTTAAATTTTTATTGTTGATGATCGTATTTAAGGTTTCTTCATTGCGCGTGCGAATCTGCTCTCGATTTAAGGCAGCCTCTGCAATTCTGTTTTCTACTTGTTCATTCCAGGTCAAAACTGCTTCTCCCGGCGCCGACGTTTCTCCTTCTCCATCTTCCTGACTCACTGCCTGTGAAGATTCCTGAAAACTTCCCGTTTCACTTTCCCCTGTTACCCCATTTTGTGCCGCTGCCTCCTGTGCATCCGTTCCCTGTCCGCTAACTTCCTTGAAATCGTTCTTCTGCGTATCTGCCTGCCCACCGGTATATTGTGCCTGCTCTAAGGCAATATTTTCCGCCAGAATATCTTCCTCTGAAATATCCATCAATGCCGAATCTTCCTGCCCGCTCATAGCTGGCACCGTTTCTTTTTCCTCTGGAAGATACGTTAAATACCCGGCAACTGCAATCATCACCGCCAGCACCGTCAACAGCAGCTGGTTCTTCTTTCTCAGCTTTTTCATGCTCATGCACTCCTTTTAAAAATGACCCTCTAATATCTTTATTTTATGAGCAGGAAGTCCGAATAATGCCTCAAACATACTGCTGATTTCGGATTGCACAACCGCATTTCCCCCACCTTCCGCTGCAACTGCTACTCCTGCTACCTGCGGCAGCAATTCCTGTGCAACCCACGGAATCTCACCATTTTCTAAAACCGTGGTCTCCTGCATCAAAAGCTGTTCTTCCGCCGTATCCTGCTGTTCTCCCTTTGTTTTTATACTGCTTTCTGACTGCTGATCTTTTTCTGCGATTTTTTCTCCATAATCCTTCAATACAAGCATCACCTTCACCCTACCAGCTCCCTTTACATTTCCCAATAAATCCTCCAGTTCCTGTTCCAACTGTACTTTATACGCATCTCTCGTTTCCAGAAAATGTTCCGTTTCCAGTTCCTGTTCTGCATCAAGTTCTCCTGTTTTCCTGCCAAAATCCAAAGTTTCCAATGGAAAGGAAAGTATAAACAATAACACTCCAACGATCAGCGCCAAAAAAATTTTATCCTTTGACAGATTTTGAAATCGCTTCTGCACAGTATTCTCACCCCTTTCCTGCTTACACATTTCATCTGGATGCATCTGCCCTTGCTTTGTTATTCCTGTTTCCGTTTCTATTTTTCTTGCCCTACTTTGCCTTTTGCTGCTTCCTGCTTCTATTTTTCTTGCCCTTACTTTGACTTCTGCTGCTTCCTGCTTCTATTTTTCTTGCCCTTACTTTGACTTCTGCCGTTCCTACTTCCGTTTCTTCTGTCCTTACTTTGAGTTTTCCGGTTTTCCTACTTTTGTCCGTTTTTTTGCTGCTCACATTTCTGGCTTCAATTACTTTTCTGGCTTCGTTTACTTTTCTGCTTCGGTTACTTTTTTAGGTGATTTTTCCGCTTCTCCTTCGGTTTTTGTCACGCTGACTGCGGATTCTTCGATTCCCAATTCCTGTCCAATCCGCGTTTTCAGAACCGAAAAATCCCACGTACCCCCTTTTGCAGAGTCCCTCATCTCCAACGCTCTCACTTCCAACCACACCCTGTTCACTTGAAGTTCTCCTTTTTCTTCCAAACGTTCTTCATCAAACAAGACCTTTGCATCCAGCAATTCCAATTTTTCCTCTTTTGCCAGTTCTTGAAGCCAGGAAATAATCTCATCCGAAGCTTCCGCTATCACCTGCTGATCCTGTTCATTTCGAATCTGCAAAACCTGTTCACTCACTGCATCCACTGAAAAATCCGTCTGCTCAACCAGTTCGGCCAGTTTTTGTTCCCAACCTCGATCCCATTGAAACAAAGCAGCCACCGGACGCAGAATCAAAAACAACAGCAGCAGCGACAGATAAAAGTGCAAGACTTTCTTTTTTTCCTGTCCGTCCATCAAATACAACACTAAAAATGAAATCACGGCAAATACCGCAATTTGCTGAATCCATTCATAAACTGCTTCCATACACTCCGCCTTACGCACTTCCTCCTATTCCAGAAGTTTTCTTTGCTGACACCCTGTCTTACCACTAAAAACTGCTTTGCACCTTACCAGACTACATTTCAGAAACTTCCCTTGCTGACACGCTGCCTTACTGCTGCAAACTGCCTTACGCCTTACCAGACTGCATTTCAAAAACTTCCCTTGCTACCAAGCTGCAGCTGCGATCAAAATCAAAAAAATCACACCGCATAAAACCGTTATTTTCATTAAATACTCCAGCCCTTCTGCGAATCCGCTTAAGCAGCTGCTGATTTTTTCTTCGGCAAATGGCTTCATAATGGCTGATAATAGCTGATAAAATACCGAAACAAGAGCCATACGCAGTACAGGGAAAAGACAAATCAGCAAAATGCAGAACATTCCAGCTGCACCAATGCTTCCTTTTAATAAAGAACCACTTTCCCAAAGAACCGTCACAGCCGTATCCGTAATCCCGCCCGCTCCCGGAATCAAAGAAGCTGTCTTTAAAAGAGTTTGCCGGCGTACGGAATCCGCCCGTGGCAAGATCATCATCTGCAAAATCTGCATTCCTGCCACAATGGCAAGAGACGTTTTCATGAAAACGCCTAAAAACTTTTTCAAAAGTTCTGTAAAACCGGAAAATAAAGAATCCTCCATAACCGAGTTTAACAATATCAATACCAAAAAAATACTAACCCCCGGCAGCAAGATGTACATACAAACCCGACTAACCAGACTGCAAATGCTCATCGCAGAGGCATAGAGCCCCACTGCTGAAAGGGTTTCGCCGCTTGCCGCCGCAGCAGCTGCTAACACGGGGAACAATGCCGTAGAAAACGAAATGACATATTCTAAATATTCTTTTGCCTGTACCTGAAAATGATAAAAGAGCGCTGCCAGCTTTGCGATCAACAGCAGTTGAACGATTAAACCCGAAAAAGCCATTAACGCTTTATTTTCAAAAGCATGTCCCATCATCCGCAGAAGAGCAAATAAAAAGACCAGCAGTAAAATCTCTGAAAAATCCGAAAGCCGAAGCCCTGCGCCTCCCAATAGCCATTCTTTTCCCATCTGCACCAGCATCGTCTTCAACTCCCCGAAATTTCCAGTCTGCAGCTGCTGTACCAATGTTTCAAACGAAACAGAGCTTTCTTCCAGCGCCATCCCCAGAAGCTCCTGAAGCTGTCCATAATCTACATCTTCCATCTCACACCTATCTCAAATCCCTTGCTGCACTCTCTGTCGATTTCTCGATTCCTGCATATCCCACTTTGTACAGTTTGCCAATCTTCTCAATTCCTGCATGTCCTACTTTGTACAGTTTGCCAATCTTCTCAATTCCTGCATGTCCCACTTTGTACGGTTTGCCAATCTTCTTGATTCCGGCATATCTGCTTCAAACTTT
Organism: uncultured Lachnospiraceae bacterium; assembly: GCA_964613155.1. Lineage (GTDB taxonomy): Bacteria > Bacillota > Clostridia > Lachnospirales > Lachnospiraceae > TWA4. Next base: position 3,551 of record CAZTHP010000071.1, read on the forward strand.
CTGCTTCAAACTTTCTGCTGCAAGCCTTCTGTTTCAAACCTTCTAGCAGCATACTCTCACACATTTTCAGCTGAAACAAATTTAATTTTTAAACTCGCATACGGAACCATTTAAAAATCTCAGACCGGAAAAAGCGTTTGAATGGTTTCCAGCAGCGCATTGACAACCGGCAAACTGATTGATAAAATCAACAATTTTCCATAAATATCGATTTGTCGGCTGATGGCACTGCAGCCTGCTTCTTTGCAAATATCCGATGCCAGCTGACTGACCCACGCCAATCCCATAATCTTCAGTAAAATTTTATAATAGACCACATCCAAACCCGTCTGATCAACCAGAGATTGAATCAATTCCAGGATTTTTTCAAGCTGGGAAACGGTCGCTCCAAAAAGCAGCAGCAAAGCAGCTAAGGAAAGAAATAAAGCATATTCTGGTTTTAATGGTCGTACCCACAATGCCAAAAGAGCGGCTGCTACACCTGCCAATACCATTCCCAGCATCTCGATCGCCTCCTGTTTCGCTCCATCATCTCTAAAAAAATTCTCCGAATTATAATTCAAAAAGTTTTTCAATTGTTTCAAACAATTCCGAAATATAGGGGATCAGCCAGAACAATACCAGCAAAAGTCCTGCAAAACTGGTTAGAAATGCCTGTTCTTCCCGTCCGCTGTGCTTTAAAACTTGACACAGAACTGAAACCAGGATTCCCACCGCTGCGATTCGAAATAAAAGTGCCACTTCCATTTCGCGTTTCCCCCTTTCAAATCATAACCAGAATCACCGATAGCGCGCCCAAAATTCCCAATGACTGATACATTTTACAAGTGGAGTCTTTCTCCTTTTCCAAACCTACCTGAACTGTTTTAATCTGATCCTCCAAAAGTTCCAATGTCCGCATCTGCATGTCCAGATCCAGAAACCCCAGTTCCCCAGCCAGCCGCCGAAACAATTCCAGATCGCTTTTGTTCAAACCGCTGCCCACTAACCTCGGCTCTGCTTCCATCCAAATATCCAACAAACTCGTTCCCTTCCGTTTTTGCAGCTGACTGCTGACTGTTTGAAAAAAAGAGCCAAATGGCTCCTGTATCCGACTGCTGATATCAGCAAAGGCTTCTTCTAAAATCCGTCCGGTAAATCCAATTTCCCCTTTTAGCAATTGCAGGATCAGCTGCATCTGATGCAGACTTTTAATCCGTTTCTGAATATTCATGCTATTCCAAAATCCCCACGCCAGCACAGCCGCCGCAATCATTCCAATTCCAATCAGACGCATTTCCCTCTCCCGCTCATTCTACCAAAATGAATCCAGTTCTCCATTTCCGTTTCCTATCTTATATCCCGTGTATTTCTTTAAAATCCATCCAGTTTTCCATTTCCTTGTCCCATCTCATATCCCGTATATTTTTCCTAAACTGAAACCGGCTCACCCTTCTTTACACGATGTTTCCATTTCGAAAACAATCCAACGAATCTATAAATCTATCGTTTTTTACGTTTTCTTACAACAATTGCGTTCCATTTTCATCGTAAATCGAACGCCATCGTCCTGGAATGCCGCTGGGATACAATTCTACATAACGCTGAAAGATTTGATCTTCCTGAATCTGGCGAAATGCTGTTTTTTTCCAAAGCTGTTTTAACGATTCTCCATGTGCCGTTGCAAGCATGACACATCCACATCCTGCTGCTTCTTGGATTGCTTCTGCATCTTCCTTGCTTCCAATTTCATCGACCGCTAAAACAGCGGGTGCCATGCTGCGCAGCATCAAACGCATTCCCGGATTTTTCGGGCAACCATCCAGCACATCAGTCTGCGCTCCCAGATTATTTTGTGCAATTCCCTGATCGCAAGCTGCCAATTCCCCCCGTTCATCAATTACCGCAACGGTCAACGGGTTTCCCCATGGATTTCCATTAGAAACCAAACGAATCAAATCCCGCATCAATGTTGTTTTTCCTTGTCCCGGTGCTGAAAAAATCAAAGTACTTTGCAAGCGTCTCTCCCGATATAAATACGGCAGCAGTTCCCGCGCGCAGTCTTGATATTCTCTGGCAATTCGAATGTGAATACAGGAAATATTTCGAATGGTTTTTACACTCCCCTGATGCAAAACAACTTTTCCTGCAACACCAACACGGTGCCCGCCTCGAATCGTTAAAAATCCGTGACGAATTTCTTCTTCATACGCATATAGAGAAAAGCGACTGATCAATTCCATGATTTTCTGCAGATCAGCTGCCGTCAAAATTTTGCTTTTTTCCAATGAAATTTCCTTTCCGCAAATGAAGAAACGAATTTTTTGTCCAACCCGAAAGCGAATCTCCTGGATCGTTTCCCAACGGCTCCACGCTTCCCGTACCTCTGCGCGCATTTCCACCGGTAGAACATAGAGAATTTCCTCAAATGCATGGGGCATTCTCTGTAACATTTCACGATATTCCAATCCCATTCCCCCTCTCTGCGGTAAACAATTTCCCTGCACTGCTTCGCATTTTCTGATTCCAAAGTAAAATCGACAAGTCATTTACCATTGATTCATTTCTTTCTACGAGAGGTCGTTTACCATTGATTCGTTTTTTTCTACGACAGGTCGTTTCCCGTTGATTCCTTCTTTATACGTTTCATCGGTTTGAACGATTCGGAAATTTCAAATCGGTGCTGTTCTCATCACGCGGCACAAGCATAAAAATAGGACAACCTGCTCATTTTGAACCTTTGTCTCATTATATGAACAGGATGTCCCATACAGAACGATCATTTTTCAATTTTGCTCATGTATCGCCGGCAAAACCAACGTTATAGAATATAGCCCTACATCGTTTGAAAAGCAGTTTCTCCATCCAGTTGATTGGTTTCTTCCAGATAGGACATCCGGATCATCCGATAGACAGAGTCTTCCGTTCCATAAGCAAAACAGATTTGAATGGTGCCATTTTCCAGACGTTTCATCCGAAGATCTACGGATTGAAGTGCTAAAACTCGTTCGCCCGGCTCCAAACAGGTATTGAGTGATTTGACAAAATCAACGGGCTGTGGATGCTCCATATGTTCCATGATGGATTTTGCCGGATAAACCGTCACGATCATGCACAGTTCATTTTGAATCCAAGTTACCGCAGCACGACAGCAGATTCCATCCAATTCTTCCCGACATTCTGCCACGCTCGGCATTAAATATTTCAAACTGACTAACGTCTGCAGCGCATTTGTATACGGATCGGTTTCTACGGCCTGTCCGCTGTTTAAATGTGGATGATAACAGCTGATCAATTTTGCCTGCTCCTGAAAATGCTGATACTCCTTTGGCTCTATTTTCTGACGATATGCTTCCGGAAGACCATCCAACATCTCACAAAGCTCTGCACAAATATAGGCATAGTTTCTTCGGCTTTCTTCCATTCCAAAGAAAATGTGATCTTCCTGCAATGCCTGTTCGCAAATTTCAAGCAATCTACAGGTTCTTTCCCACTGCATTTTGCTTGTTTCATTCCACAAATTTTCGGTTTCCTGCGGAAAAGATTGAATTTGCTCGGTCACTGCCTTTAACTGCTCCAAAGCCAGATCATGACGGCAAAGATTGCTGTAATCAGCAGCCAAACGGTTCAACGTCAGCAGCGTAATTTCATGAAAAACCGGCAACGTTTCTCTGGCAGCGGCATATGCCTGTTTGGAAAGATGAATCGCCGACTGATATCTTCCAACATGAGCATAATCCGATGTTAAATTGGTGACAGCGGTTAAATAATCGGGATGTGTAACCGGAAGACTTTTGCCTCGCAGTTCCAGCACCCGCTCTTTTAAAGGAATACTCTGTTCAAACCGCTCTGCCGATGCCAGCGCAACTGCCAGATTATTCAATAATTCAATCGTAAATGCATCGCTTTCCCCTAATCGTTCCTGACTATTTTCGACGGCTTTTTGCAGACAGGGAATCGCCTGTTCATAATCTGCCTGCTCCAAATAGGAGTCCGCTTCCTGTGCCAGCTTCTCCAGCTCTGCTATTTTTTGCTGCCGTTCTTCCTGCATTCCCGGAATCGTAAACAACAACTCCTGTGCAGCAGGATAGCCCGCTGCCAGAGCTTTTTTCAGCCAGTCTGCAGCTCTCTCCGAATCGCATTTCGTTCCCAGTCCCTTGAGAAGATAGCTTGCAGTCCAATACATCGCCTCCGCATCCCCTGCTTCGGCTGCGCGCTCATACCAATAAAAAGCCTGTTCCTTAGAAGCTTCCATTCCTTCAAAACCCTGAGAATACAACATCGCCAAATTAAACATCGCATCCTTTTCTCCCGCTTCAGCCGCTTTTTGATACCAGCCGATGGCTTCTTCCATCCGCTGCTCTCGACAAAGCTGTCTCGCTACCTCACACTGTGCTGCGGTATTCCCTTTTTCCGCTTCCTCATAAACTTGTTTGACCAGTTCTTCATCCTTCCACCATTCTGCCATAATCTTTCAACCTTTCGTTCTCTTTTTGCACGTTTTCTCCGTACCACACACCGCCCATTTGCCGCCTCTTATTGACGCTTTGTCAGCTTCTCATTCGCTCTTTGCCAAATTCTCACTCGCAATTTGTCAGTTTCGTACTCACTCTTTGTCAGCTTCTCATTCGCCATTTGCCAAATTCTCATTCGCAATTTGTCAGCTTCGTACTCACTCTCCGCCAGATTCTTACTCGCTCTTTGCTAAATTCTCATTCAGCCAATCGATTACAGCACAGATTCCTTCCTCGCTGTAGGCAAAACGATATGCCGTTTTCTGTTCTTCCGGCGTTTTATCAAAAGAAAACGGCTCTGGCCAGGTAATTAATTCCAAATACGCACCCGTTTCCTCATCTTCTTCCTTTTTCAGACGAATCCGCGTTCCCTTACAGCTGGCGGTATAAGGCTGCTTTTTATAATAATTTAAGGTAAATAAATCTTTTCTGGAAAATACCATCCCTTAACACTTCCTATTATTTTTCTTCATTTATTCATCTTCCTTGGCTAAAGCCCGCTTTACAATATCACAATCCTTGTTGTACTGACATTCCAGATAATCACAGCCTTCGATCCGCTCCAGACAAAGACCATATGTCTCTATACTGTACTCACATGTGACAAGCCGAGTCTGGTTTTTCGCTTTGCAATATCCATTGAAAAAATATTCTTCCAAATCGGACTGTTCCTGCTGCGCCGTCTGGTTCTGCATCACCTGACCTTGCACCCCTTCCTGCATCGGCATCATTTGACTTTGTACAGCTTCCTGCATCGGCGTTTCCATCATCTGTCTTTCCATTGTTCCATCTCTCCCTTAAATTCTTCTTGCGATTTCCGATTATTTTCCCACGATTTTACAAGTTTTACAAGGCTTTCGTATTCCAGTTGTCTACAATCCATACAATATTCACGAAGAAATCGTGTCCCATTTTCTTTCTATGCAGAAATCGCAGTTTATTTTCACCATACAAATTGTAACACACTCTCTGCTTTTTTGAAACAGCTGCCTGTGCAAGTACAGCATTTTCATTGCTACTCGCGTAAATAAAAAAGCCGCTCTACAAAATTTTTTTTGCAAAACAGCTTTTCTACGTTTCTATCCTCTAATTTCCACTATTTTGTGAATTCCAAACACTTATCCCAGAATTGCTTTATCACTGGCAAATTGCTCTCCGCTGGCAATTTCAAATTGATGCATCAGATCCGCTACGGTCAATTTTTTCTTTTCTTCGCCTCGGATGTCCAAAATAATCTTGCCGTCCATCATCATGATCAAACGGTTTCCATGTGCGATTGCATCACGCATATTATGTGTAATCATCAACGTGGTTAAATGATCGCGGTTTACAATGGTTTCGGTCGTTTCCAATACTTTCGCAGCAGTTTTCGGATCCAAAGCCGCTGTATGTTCATCCAAAAGCAAAAGCTTCGGTTTTTTCAAGGTTGCCATTAATAAGGTCAACGCCTGACGCTGTCCGCCGGAAAGTAATCCCACTTTGCTGGTCAGACGATCTTCCAACCCCAGTCCCAGAATTTTCAGCAATTCTCGATATTCCTCCCGCTCCTGTCTGCGGATTCCCGGCATCAAAGAACGTACTTTTCCTCGTCTGTTCGCTAAAGCCAAGTTTTCTTCAATTCCCATTGTTGCGGCTGTACCCGTCATCGGATCCTGGAAAACACGACCCAGATATGCCGCCCGCTTATGTTCCGATAATCTGGTCACATCCACTCCATCAATCAAAATCTGTCCTTCATCAATCGGCCAGGTTCCTGCAACCGCATTCAGCATCGTTGACTTTCCAGCACCATTTCCACCAATAACAGTTACAAAATCCCCGTCTTCCAAGGTCAGCGAAATTCCCTTTAATGCCTGTTTTTCATTTACGGTTCCAGGGTTAAACGTTTTATAAACATTTTTAATTTCCAGCATTATTTTGTACCTCCCCTTTTAACCGGTTTTGAAAAATATTTTCCTTTCCAATAAGGAACTGCCAGGAAAATGGCTACGACTAATGCAGATAATAATTTTAATAAATCCGTATCGATTCCTCTCCAAATAACCACCTGTAATACCAGATAATATAAAATCGAACCAAACGAAACGCCCAGCAGACGGAAGCCAAAATTCCGGAAAACCTTTCCAAAAATTGCCTCTCCAATGATGACCGCTGCCAAACCAATAACGATCGCACCACGTCCCATCTGGACATCTGCAAATCCCTGGTACTGTGCCAAAAGCGCACCGGATAATCCAACCAGACCGTTAGAAATCATAAGTCCTAAGACCTTACAAATATCGGTATTAATTCCCTGCGCACGAGACATATTGCTGTTGCAGCCCGTTGCACGCAAAGAACAACCGATTTCTGTTCCAAAAAACCAATATAAAATCAAAATAGTGAGAACCGTTATAACCGCAACCACAAAAATTGTATTCTGGAACGAAGACAGCTTTACATAACGCAGCGAAACCAGAAGGTCGTATTTATCCACATTGATCGCCTGGTTCGCTTTTCCCATAATCTTTAAATTCACCGAATACAAAGAAAGCTGTGTTAAAATACCAGCCAGAATCGCCGGAATTCCCATAAACGTATGGAAAATACCCGTTGCCAGACCTGCTAACATCCCTGCCAATGTTGCTGCAAACAGCGAAACCCATACATTTTGTCCGCTTAGCATCATCATCAAACAAACGGCTCCGCCGGTACACAACGTACCATCTACCGTTAAATCCGCTACATCTAAAACACGATATGTAATATAGACACCAATTGCCATAATTCCCCAAATCAGTCCCTGCGCGGCTGCTCCGGGCAATGCATTGATTAAATTTACCAGTTCCATGTTTTCCTCCCCTAATCATCATTCTAAATTCGCCTGTGCCTCATCCACAATCGGATAACACGGATCACAAACTACCATTCACCACCGATCCAGTTCGCTCCCATCTTCCATTTAACAGAAATTTAACAGAAAGCGCGTTAACAGCAATCAGGCACAGAAAGCGGGGAAAAGAAAAATCTGCTGATTTTTCTATCCCCGCCGTAAATGTCAGGATGGATTTTTCAAATTCAAATTTCTTCCCATTTCAATTTTCTTCTTCCCGATCCCGCATTTCTTTTACCTTGCATCTTCTTTCGAACTTTTTTTTCGAACATTCTTTCAAAACGTTCTTTCGAAACATTCTTTTCTGAACAATTACCGTTTGAACTGTTCTTTTTTCATGTATCGTTCTGAAATTTATTCTTCTAAAATTTATTCTTCTAAAATTTATTCTTCTGAAATTGCTTCGTAATCTTCCGGAATCTTAATTCCAAGGTTCGTACAAATTGTTTCGTTATATTTCTTAGTAAACTGAGGTGCATATTCAATCGCCATCTTGGAAATATCTTCGCCCTGCAGGATTCTGACTGCCATCTTACCAGTTGCAGTACCCAGATCATAGTAGCTGATTGAAAGGGTTGCTACACCGCAGCCTGCACAGATTCCTTCTTCACCAGCAATAATCGGAACATTCGCCGGCTGGCAAACATTATCAATAATACCCGTATTAGAAGCAACCGTGTTATCAGTCGGAACATAAATAACATCACTCTCTGCCGCTGCACTTGTCACAATTGCCTGCAGATCATTGGAATCAGAGAATGCATAATATGTACAAGTATAATCCAATTCTTCCAGTGCTGCTTTCACCGTATCAACCTGATACTGAGAATTTGCTTCCGAAGAACAATACAGAAGACCTACTTTTTTCGCATCGGGGAACAGCTCTTTCACCATGTTCGCCTGTTCCTCTAACGGTGCTAAATCCGATGTACCAGAAATATTACCGCCAACGGTACCACTAAAATCGTTGATTTCCAGTGCCACACCATACTCTGTTACCGAAGTTCCTAAAATCGGAATCTTATCGGTTGCTGCCGCTGCTGCCTGTAATGCCGGAGTCGCATTCGCTAAGATCAAATCCACATTCGAAGAAACAAAGCTATTCGCAATTGTCGAACACGTATTGGAATCATTCTGCGCATTCTGTACATCAAATGCAACCTGATCTCCCAATTCTTCTTTCACCGCATCCATAAAGCCCTCTGTTGCTGCATCCAGCGCCACATGCTCTACCAGCTGGCAAATACCGATCGTATACTTCGCATCGCCTTCATTCGCATCTGACGATTGCCCATTGCTTCCCGCATTGTCAGAACCACAGCCTGCCATGGAAACTGCCATAGCAGCTGCCATAGTCAGTGCCAAAAACTTTTTCATCTTTTTCATAAATCCTTCCTCGCTTTCTCAACTTTCCAGAAAATCAATTCGCACCATCTGATTCCCTGTCTTCTTCTCACATCTTCTTCTCATCCAGAATCACCTAGCGCAGATTTCGCCTCTCTGCCCGTGATTCATTGAAAAAAATCAAAGAAATCGTTGAATATTTAACTGAACAGTATTATAACGCTTTAAAGCTTGAAAGTCAAGAAGAATTCAATTTTTTCTCAATTTTTATTGCCTATTGCCAATTTCCTGCCCAAACCCAAATCAAACTATGAGAAACACACACTATAAGTTCCTCAAGTTATCGCAGTACTCCTCAAATGCCTGTGCAAGCACAGCATTTTCATCGCTACTCGCATAAGCAAAAAGGATGCCGCATCATCTGCGGCATCCTCTATTAATTCCTTCACGATTTCGATCCTACAAAAAACAACTGCGCAAACAACGAACTTCTACTGACCATCCGCAGCCTTGCTTTCTTTAGCAGCCTTCCCTTGTACTTCTGCATTTTCTTTTACGTCTTGTTCTAATTTATCTGCCCCTTCGAGCACTGCTGTTTCCCTCTCACAGTCTTCCGGCTTCGGCTCTGCTGTCTCATCTTCACCACTTTCCGGCTTCGGTTCTGCTGTCTCACCTTCACCACTTTCCGGCTTCGGCTCTGCTGTCTCATCTTCATAGCTTTCTATCTTCGGTTCTACAGCTTCTCTTTCACAGCTTTCTACCTTCGTCTCCACCGTCTCACTTTCACAGCCTTCCACCTTCGGCTCTGCTGTCTCACCTTCACCACTTTCTTTTTCCGACTCTGCTGTCTCATCTTCATAGCTTTCTATCTTCGGTTCTGCAGCTTCCTTCTCACAGTCTTCTGGCTTCAGCTCTGTTGTTGCACTCTCATCACCTTCCACATCATCTATTTCTCCTCCCGCAGAAATGGCTCCGTTTTTCTTAGCCTTTTTAAATGCATGCAGACAAACGACAGCAGTTCCTACGAGCAAAATCACAATTCCAGCGATGGATGCGGCAAAAAGCATTCCAGCTTCTTTCCCATTCCTGCAAACAAGCGGAAACGGACGGATTTTCACAGATTCCTCCATCTGATTTTCACGATTCGTCTCCTCTTGTTCAGAAGCTACGTGCATCCGCAGTCTCACACTGCCCATTTCCATGCCTTCCCAAAGATACGTCACTTTTGCGAAACAGGAATCCGCCTCTTTTTGAGGATCCAGCCGCTGCATCGAGGTTTCCAGCTCTGCGGTAGTACATCCTCCGGGCAGAAGAATCGAGCTCGCTTCTACCTTTTCCAGTGCAAAGGAAAGACCTTGCGCACGCTGAATCTGGTTCAGTGCAAAACAATCCGTGTTCATATAAACCTTCTCCGAAGCCGCTTCTGCTTCTGTAAGCATCTGAAAATTCTCAAATCCATAGTCAAACAGCGCACGGGTTGACTGATATTGAACGCCTTTTTCACACTGCATCACACAGCAAATTAATTTCAAATCTCCTTTTTGTGCATATGTAATCAAAGTATAGCCAGACGGTGTGGTAAAACCGGTTTTTCCTGCGACACAGTATTCATAATAATTCGCTGTATTCTGTTTTAACATCTCATGGCGCATATACACGGTTCTTGCCGCTGAGGTATTAGTAGCCGGAATCGTATAGACCGTCTTTCCTGCAATTTCTAAAAATTCTTCATTTTGAATACAATCCCGCATAATTCTTGCCATATCATAGGGTGTCGTATAATGCTCTGCATCCGAAAGTCCACTCGGATTGGTAAAATGCGTATGTTTGGCTCCGGCTAAAGCCGCTCG
>CAZTHP010000072.1:0-4531 GCA_964613155.1 uncultured Lachnospiraceae bacterium
CATAAAATCGTACGCATTTTAGTTTTTATCATGCATACGTACTGTTTCTGAATAAAGGAGAATTCAAAATGGAAAAACGTCAAGTTAACGTAAGCGAACAGATTAATAAAAGTAAGCTAAATAAATGGCATATTATCATTTTCCTGATCGGTCTTTTGATCATTATCTTAAACGGATACAATCAGAGTATCTATGGTATCGCACTCCCTTATTTGATGGAGGATACCGGTATTGATACCGCTGTATTTGGTCTGATCGGTACATACTGTCTGATCGGTATGTTTATTGGAAGTATCTTCTTTGGTGTACTCGCTGATAAGATCGGCCGTGTAAACGCAGCAGCTATTGGTATCATCTTATTCAGTGTTGGCTCCGGTATGTTTGGCTTCGGAAATACTGCTTTAGAATTTGCCATTTATCGAATCGTTGCAGGTATCGGTATGGCAGGTGTTGTTCCTGTCACCATTCCGATCATTTCTGAATACTCACCCTCCAAATACACACCACTCTTGACCTCTGTTGTAACCTCTGGTGTTCCGATCGGCGGTATCATCACACCCCTGATCGCGACTGCAGTCCTTCCTGTAATCGGCTGGAGACCTATGTACCTTTCCTGTTTTATTCCGTTAGTAGTTCTGATCATTCTGTATGCACTGGTACCAGAATCTATGGAACGTTATGTAAAACGCGGCAGAAAAGATAAGATTGTAAAGACACTGGCACGTGTTGCTCCGGAATTTAAACCGCAGGAAAATGATGAATATCTGACAAATAGTACCAGTACAAGTGGAAAACGAAAAGCAGGTCTGAAGGATTTGTTTACAAATGGAATGGCAAAAACAACTCTTATGTTCTGGCTCGCATTCATCTGTTCCATGTTCTTTACCTATGGAATGCAGACATGGCTTCCCAGTATTATGATGCAGGCTGGATTCCCAATCACAAGCTCTATGATGTTCATGGTTGCTTATGCATGTGGATCCATTCCTTCGATTGCACTTTCTGGTAAATTAGTAGAAAAATTCGGTTACAAGAGAAGCGTAATGGGTCTGATGTGCCTGGCTGGTCTGGCTCTTGGTCTTCTTGCAGTACGCCCTTCTGAAACGATCATGTACATCCTTCTGTTCCTGGCAGGAACTGGTATGTATGGTGAAACTGCAATCTTCTACAGCTATCTGTCCATGAGCTATCCCAACGCAATCCGTTCTACAGCAGTTGGTTTCTGCGGCGGCGTTGCTCGTTTAGGTGGTGCCCTCGGCCCTGTTGTAGGTGGTATGCTGGTTGCAGCTGGTGCATCTGTATCCGTAGATTTAATCGTATTTGCTATTCCGATGTTTATTGCAGCAATCTGTATCGGATTTACACGTGAATATGTAGAAGCTTAATTTCTGTAAAAGCTTACCAGTCTTCATTTTATAAAAGCTTATTTTTTAAACTCTGATCACCAAAAAAGCAGATTCTGCCTATAGGCAAACGGCTGCACACAAGATCGGAGAACGTCCATCGGGACAAGCGTCTCAAGTGGAGCTCTTTGAGCTTTCCGTACATACGCTTGTCCCGATTTTTTGATTCCAGCTTCAATGATCTTCGTCAAGTATCCACATTTGGATGATTTGAAATCTATTGTTCTTCGAAAGAATCCATGCGATAAGAAAATAGCAGATACTCTCTTTCATCTGGATCTTCCAGATTTAACCCTGGATCCATTTCTAAAATCTTATTCATCCGATATACGATCGTATTTCTGTGAACATCCATCTGCTTTGCCACCTCTACATAACTTCTGCCGCAGCGCAGAAATCGTTTCAAAGTTTCATAATAACAGCTGCTGCTTTCCGCATCAATTTCTTTTAGCACTTTAAGCAGAGGATGCTGACACGTTCGTACAAATTTGAGATCTTGATTCAGGACACAGCTATCCAGTACACAGCTTTGGATGTAGGTGATATTTTTTTGCTGAACCTTTCCATGCTGCAAAGCAATCTGTGCCTGTTCACAATAATAAGACGCCTCGGTAATATCCGAAAAAGGATAGCTGATCCCAGATCGAATATTCGATCCATTGCCAATATCAGGGATTTTTTGCAAAATAGAATCGATTAAAGCTTCCCCCTGCGCAGATACCACCGGAAGACAGCAGATCAAAATCCCATCTTCGATCACAGCGATCGCCTGTCCGCATCTATGATAAATATTCTGCTGCAATCCTGTCAAAAACAGAGCATGGTGGATAACAGAAGCATCCAAAGCAGAAATCGGCTCACAGGCAAAAATGCAAAAACTCGTATCTGGTGCCAATTTTTTTCGTTCAAAAATCTGCAGCAGCGTCTCCGTGGTATAAGAGCGTTGATGAATCAGCTCACTAAAAAACATTTCTGCCAGATAATTTCCATGGTCAAACTCGACTTGATATTCAATTTTATTCAAAAAACTAGTAAAAATATCCAGCAACTGAAAATCAGCAAGTTCAATTTCCCGATTGAAGCCAATCAAACACTGTCCAATAATACTTCCATCCTTTGCACAGTAGGAATTCATAACGCCATAATTATAAGGAGCCACCAGATCATTATAACATGTTAAATTCCGGACCTTTTTGTTGATATTTCGATAAAATGCCACATGAATTCTTTCTTTCAAACGATCAAGAGGAACCAGACGAGTTTCCTGCAAGCTTTTCCACATTGCCAGATAATCACCGTCTTCCTCTCCTACTTCCGAAATTGCAAGAATATGGTACTGCGGACTCATAATATACGCAACTCCAAATTCTTCCCGGCACAGATCAACAAATTTCTGTTCGGGCTGTTCCGAATGAATTGCAAGGGAAAGCCGATATTCCAAATTTCGATAATAAGCAAACGCTTCTTCCATAGCATTGAATATGTTTTCCATATCTTCGTGCTCAAAGTAGATTATATCATTTTTATGCAGCAAAAAGATTTGAGTTTCTTTTCCATTCTCAAAGAAATCTGAATTTCTTGCAAGATAAACATAACGAGGATTTACTGGAGCTGCCGCTGGAAGCATCCTAACTCCTTCCAGCTCCATCTCTCCATCCAGAATGTTCGAAACGGGGGCATAATTTCGCGCCCACCGCTCCAAGATATACATACTGAGTTTCATACTTATCTCCTATGCGTAACATACAAAACATGCGAAGAATTAAACCATTTTATTGTTCGCTGAATACATTATAAAATAAATTTCTTTTTATTACAATATCTTTAAGTAATTGCTCAAATACATGTAACTTTATTCCAAATAGTATCTTATTATTAAAGGAGTATTCTATGATTTCAGAAAAAGAAAATATTCTTCGATATTATCGGCACGAAAAACCGGATCATATGTTTAATTTTGATTATTTGCATATTGTACATCCGGCAAGAGGTTTTTTAGAACGTCCGCTCGACGATCTGCGTCAGACACATGACTGGTTTGGCGTAGAATATACATACGACGATAAATTTGACGTATCTTTGCCTGACAGCCGTAAAGCACCCATCATTTCCGATATTACCAAGTGGAAAGAACAGGTTGTTTTTCCGGATTTAGATGCAATGGACTGGGAAGAAGCAGCAAGAAAAGATCATATGGACGAAGTCGATCGTGAAACAAAGGCTGTACAGGTTCTGATTCAGTGCGGCGTTTACGAGCGGATGCACTCTTTAATGGGAATGGAAGAATGTATGATCGCTATGCTTGAAGAACCGGAAGCTTCTATGGAACTTTTAAATGCAATCGGTGATTACAAGTGTAAGTTGATTTCCTACATCATTGATTATTATAAACCGGATATTATTCGTCAGCATGACGATTGGGGAACACAGATTTCCATGCAGATGAGCCCTGATACCTGGAGAGAAATGATCAAACCCATCGTAAAACGAATTGCTGACCTGTGTCACAGCAAAGGAGTTGCCTACGAACAGCACTCCTGTGGTCTGATCGAACCCATCGTTCCTGATTTTATCGAAATCGGTATTGACAGCTGGCAGGGCATGCAGATCAATAATGTACCGGAATTACAGAAAAAAACACAGGGTAAACTCTTGTATCATATGTCATTAAATCTTCAAAACTATTTAGCAAGTGATTATGCTGGAACCCTGACCGAAGAAGCCCTTCGAAAAGATGTTCGAGATACCGTTATGACATGTGCAAAAGATGGTACCTATTTCCCGATCTTAGCAACCAACGGATTTGACAGAAAATGGTGGGGAACGAATGTAATCTTTGATGAGATTGCAAAATGCAATCAAGAAGTTCAAATTGAATGGAACTATGATTAAACATTTTTAACAGAGATTTTAGAAAAAGAATTTTAAGGAAAGAGCACCTGGTAAGAACCATCAAACGAAAGGAGACAATTATGGTTACACGCAAAGAAAATATTCAGATGTTATTGGATGGAAAAATTCCCGAATTTGTTCCGATTTATATTCACGATTTTACAATTGCATTTCTGCAGGAATTTTGGCCTTCTACAACAGGCGATCCTTACGGAGTTACATGTGTACCCGATGAG
>CAZTHP010000072.1:4541-11929 GCA_964613155.1 uncultured Lachnospiraceae bacterium
ATATGCCTGATCCTAGAAGAAAATTACTCGATTCTATGGCAAATTGGAAAGAATGGGTTAAACTTCCCGATCTTGATAAAATCGACTGGAATGCTGTAAATGCAGGAATTCAGGCAAGACATTCCGAAGATAAATTACTTTCATTTTGGATGGGTACCCCGATTGGCGGCGTTTTCCTTCCGATCGTAAATATGATGGGATTTGAAGATGGTCTTTGCGCTCTGCTGGAAGAAGCGGATGAATGTCAGGAATTCATCGATTACTGCACAGACTATTTTGTAAAAATGGTCTATGTATTAGCGGATAAAGTAAAACCGGACAGCATCTTATGGCTGGATGATCTGTGTTCTGCACAAAACCTGTTTGTCTCTTATGATCTGTACAAAGAAATGTTCCTGCCTTCACAGCGCAGAATTATCAGTGCGATCAAAGAAGTAGGGGCAATTCCGCAGATGCACTGCTGTGGTAACTGCAAACTGATCGTAGACGATTTTGTTGACATGGGTGTTCGTATCTGGGAACCGGTTCAGTCTAAATTAAATGATTTAAAAGCAATTCAGAAAAAACATGGAAACAAATTGATCTTCAATGGTGTATGGCAGATTGACCAGCCTCGTGCGATGCCTTATACCTCAGAAGAAGATTCCAGACAGGCCGTTCGTGATTGTATGGATCAGTATTTCGGAAACGGCGGTATGATCTTCCATGCAGGATCTACTTTCGGAAGAACTGAAGACGATCAGAGACGTTTCGCATGGGTATATGATGAAGCTGAAAAATACGGCAGAGAATTCTATAAAAGAAACGGCTATAAAGCAGTTGATAAATAAACACCCTCACTTTTAGTGAGGTATGGATTTTATTCCAATAGTTGACCACTTTTACACCAAAGTCATAAAAAGGAGCTGCTGCTCCATAGATGATCATCGATCCTCTATTTCGCAGCAGCTCCTTTTTTATACAGATTTCAGAACTATTATAAATTGACAGTCCCTTTTTAACCTAAACGTTTATACTGGATCGCCTGCATATTTGGCACAAAGTTTATTAATTTCTTCTTCCATAGCCAATGTGACATCATCAAAGGACGGCATCTGTTAAAATAACTTGCAAAAAGCTCAAATTTCTAAGAGCCTATATATGTTTTTTGTTTTTTATTTCTCGCCAACTACAAGCTTGCTTCTGGGATCCATGGAGTACAGAACAACTGCACATGCAGCACAGAGCAGACCCGCAATACAGCCTACGGTCAAGGTATTCTGAACACCACCGCCCAAGAATCCACTAAAGAATTTCAGGATATAGGTTGAGAAGAACATACCCAGATTGACACCGCCGAATAAAAGAGAAATCGCAACTGGAACCCATTTTTTCGGAGTAATCTGCATTACGAAAGCAGATGCAAATGGATTACCAATGTTAAATCCAACACCGATCATAATCGTACTGAGATATACGACAAAAATATTTGTGTGGATCGTAATCATCATCAAAACACCCAGTGCGAAAATACAATATCCAACTGGTGCAATGAAACGTTTGAATAATTTCATAAAAACTGGATAAATAACACCTACGATCAAACCTACAACCAGATACAGGGAGTTGACCATACTTGCTTCTACAGAAGTACCCAGCTTATGGGTAACGATAATGTATTCTGAGAAGTTATACTGGAATGAACAAACACCAATTGCAAATACCGTATTGCACAGAATCACAAGCAGTACTTTGGGCGGGATAAATCCCTGTTCCTGTTCTTCGCCTGCTGCTGCAGAAGTTCCTGCTGCCGTTTCAACAACCGCTTCTTTGGGCATGAAAAGCGCAAAAACAATCACTGCGGGAAGAATGATCAGACCCAGAAGATAAGCTTTGGGCCAATCCGCACCGCCATTTCCTGCTGCAATGCTTCCGCCGATCAGATTGATCACCGCTCCACCGCCATTCTGTAATGCAGTGGTAAGTGCGCAGAAGGATGCTTTTTCTTTCGGCTGAAGGAAATCGGAAATTACAGAGGTTGTAAGTGTTCGAGTAGATCCCTGGGAAATTCCCATAAAGACAGCCGCAAGAATCAGAAGTTTAAAAGGACCATTGGCACCAACTGCTGCAAAAAGCACAAAATAGGTCAAAGAGCACAGTGCACAAAAAATGATCATATACTTCTTATTGATTTTCATAGAAATCGGGCCAACCGCAAACGATACAAATAATCCTATCATACCAGGGATTGTAAGCAGCAGTTTAACATTGGTTGGATCGATATTATTATAAGACTGCATAATATAAGCGATCAGAGAACTGCTCATGGTTTGAAGATATAAAACACAGCAGATCACGATCAGGGCTATTTTCGCCCGTTTTACGGTATCCATCCGTTTAATAACGTTCATCGTTCATTTTTCCTCCTGTTTTTTATCAGCTTTCTGTAATCAGTGCAACAGAAAACAGCAGATTAGTTTTCATTTTCATATGCTTTACGACTGAATTCGTAAACAGCATCGGTAAATGTCTTAGGAGCACCTAAAAAGAACTGTACAACGCGTTTATACTGATATTTATCCACCCATGCTTTTGCCATTGCACGAATTTCTTCTTCTGACGCATCCTGAGGAATCGGATCACAGCCTACGCCGAATGCAATCGGATCATTTTTATGACGTTCGATCAGCATGTCAAAATCATTGATGTTCTGACCGCACCAGAGATCTACTCCCATTTCTACGAACAGAGGAACCATTTCTTCACACATACCACAGGAATGCAGTTCAAAGTAAAGTCCCAGTTCATGGCAATGATCAATAACACGTTTCAGATAAGGCATAACCATTTCTCTTGCGGTTTCTACGGAAAAGAAAGGAGCATTCTGTGTTCCCCAGTCATCATGCATCAGCACGCAGTCAATTTCACAATGTTTATGAACATGGTCAATATAATCAATATAAAAATCTACCAGCTTATCAAATAAACGGTGAACGCCTTCCTGTTCATCTTCATCGATCAAAGCTACTGCTGCATTTTCCACATCGTATAAAGCCATAAGACGTTCCCAGAAACCACAGGGAATACCCAGCTGACGTACTTTATCAATATTCAGGAATTCTTTATTGTCACGTTCACATGCTTCCCAATCCCAATCGTCTACATTAGGGAATTCAATATAATTTTCCCATTCTGTAATGTCTTTTACTTTCGGATTTCCGGGATGTACGGTTGCACCACCAGCAGCAGGTACAAATTCCCATTCCAGATCAAAAATTCCTTTTAAAGTATTGCTTTCAAATGTATAAGAGCCAGCTCCGTCAAAAATCATATGCATTACAACATTGTCCGGATATAATCTGGGGCGGAATCCCTGGATATCAACGCCAACTTTACCATTGGAAGGAATCCAGTAAGGAGTTTTTCCTTCGAAAAACAATTTATAATTTTCACGGGGTGTAATTGGACGATAATAATGCGGTTCTGCAGGAACACCAATTTGTCCTCCAATTACAAGGCCGCCATCATATGCGGGATATTCTCCAACAACTTCTGTCAATTCTCTTGTGCTAAATTTTTCTCTTGACATATTTCTTTCCTCCTATGCGTTTCAATCGATGCTTGTACTTATTTCTAAGTATTTGTATTTCTTTTTTTCATCGTTTCCTGCTTTTCATTCAATGGTCGATCGTCCATCGAAGTTGCATTTAGTATAACAATTCTTTTTTTGCAAATCGTTGCATTTTCTTTTTTGCACATGAAACAATTTGTTTCAATCGAAAGCTTTTTGAAGCTTTCTTCGTGTGTTTTCCGCTTATTTTCCAGATTTTAAGCCCGAACACTTTGTTGCATTTTCCGAAAAATTTTGATACACTTCAGTTGTTTGTTACTTGCGCAAAATTTGATACACTTCTATTACTTAGAGTGCATCATAATAAGGAGGGAATCATTATGGAAATCACATCTTCCATTTTATTTGATTTGTTAAACAATCAATATCCAGTCGTTGAACTTTCCGGTGGTATTTATAACTTACCAGTATCTACTCCTAAACTTTTATCTTTTCAAGAAACGGAAGCAAATGTTCTGTATATCTGTGAATGGGATGAGGCATTATTACCGATTTTGCATGAAGGATGTTCCTATCTGATCATTTCGAATGAAGCAGTACCCGAACAATCCTTTCCAAAATGCAGTGCCGCAGTCATCAAAACTTCTCTTAGTGCGCTTTCTTTGCTTTATAAAGTCTTTGAACTCATGCAAACACTCCAAGACTGGGATCTGGCTCTTAAGGAATCTCGTTTAAGTCCCCAGGGACTTCCCAAAGTCTTTGAAGCCGGTAAAATACTGTTTCCTTATCCATTTGTTATCGTAGACCGCAATTTCTATATTGTAGCGTCTACACCAGACTACAATCTGGGATTTGATGCGGTACCACAAAAAGAAGGGATTAAAATCCCTTCTAATCAAGTCGATGGATTGTTACTCAATCCTGAATTTGTTCAAGTGGAAACAATAACGGATGTCTTCCATTATCCTCTTAATCTGGAAGAAAGCTATCTGATCTGTATGAACATTTTGCATGATGGTCAATATCTGGCAAGAGTCCTTGCAAAAGTTTCACACGGCGGAACACCTGGAATCCGTTATCATTTCAAACATATGTGTCAATATTTGAAAGCTTCTTATTTGACATATTCCGATGATGTTCTGATCAAGCATCAAAATGATAAAATTCACTCTCTGTTCCGCCGTTTAATTGAAGGAGAAGAACTTAGTGACAATATGATCGACAGCGTTATTGAACAATATGGATGGAGCAGAGATCACGAATATTCGATCAATTGTATCGAACGAGTCGATATCAAAGATTTCGATATCGTATCCTTGTATTTGTGCAATCATCTTGAAAAAAACTGGTCTCATTCCTGTGCTGTCAAA
Source organism: uncultured Lachnospiraceae bacterium (assembly GCA_964613155.1). GTDB lineage: Bacteria > Bacillota > Clostridia > Lachnospirales > Lachnospiraceae > TWA4. The sequence continues at coordinate 9,462 of CAZTHP010000072.1, forward strand.
GGAAACAACGAAATCATCTGGATTGTAAACCATAGTTTAATGGAATCTGGTTCTTCACAAGCAAAATTCTCTTTGGCCTTTGTATATTTGATTCGGGATTTCTGCTGTAAAGCCGGAATCAGTAATCGTTTTCAGATTAAAAGTCCTTTGAGCCTTTATTATCAACAAGCACGTAAAGCATTGGAAATTGGAAGATGCAAAAATCCCCATCTTTGGTATTATTATTTTTCAGATTACACACTGGATTTTATGTTTGATCTCATGCCAGAGGCCATGTCCAGTGAACAACTGTGTCATCCAAGTATTATAAAGCTTTTAGAAGCAGATCAAACAAATGACGAAAGTCTTGTCCGCGCTTTATATTTTTATATTACGTGCCATTTTAACAGTTCAACCGCTGCTGAACAGACTTTTGTACATCGTTCCACCTTTATTCGACAATTAGATAAGATTAAAGAAATTACGGGAATTGATTGGAGACATCCGGTGGAACCTAATACCCTGCTGCATGTATTGGCATCGTTTAAACTACTCCATATTTCTTACGAAAGAAGTCTCTGATGTTTCATTTTTCATTTCAGATTTCTTAAAATGCAGTCTTAGTCCTCAGGATCACCATATAAATCCAGCTCTGCAATCTGGCGTTTCCTTTGAGGACTATGACTGCCCATATAGAAACGAGAAGTCGTATCAATACACTTATGACGAAGCTGCTGCTGAACCGCTTTGATATCCCCCGTTCGTTCATAGAGCTGTGTTCCATATGTCTTTCGCATACTATGCGGTGTGATCTTAATCGGCATACCCGTATAATTTCCATATTTTTTCACCATATTTTCCACCGCCTTGATGCAGAGACGTTTTCCTTTCATGGAAGAAAGAAATAATGCCTGCTCATGCCCCGGCGCAGGAAGAATGGCCTTCCTAGAACCATAAATATAATTTTGCAGCGCTGTACGCGTTGTATCATTCATATACAACAAATCCCTGCTTCCATCTGCATTTACAATCTGAATTTCCTGTCGCTCCAGGCTAATATGTTCCAAATCCAGCCCTACACACTCCGAAACCCGAAGTCCCGTATGCAAAAGCAATGTAAAAATCGCCAAATCCCGTTCCTTTGTCTTCATTAAATATTTCAATTGACGATCGGAAGCATACTCCACATTTCCTGTTGAAACACTTTCCATCAAAAGCTTGACATCTTCGATTTCTAAATAACGAGCTGAAGCATTTTTCGGATTTTTCAAACGTTCCATTCGTTCTAAAGGATTTTCTGCAATTTGATGATTTTGATATAAGAAACGGAACAAACTGTTCAGAGAAGCCAGTTTCCGTTTGATCGATGTCTCATGATTCGTAAAATTCTGAATTTTTCCCTCACTATTTACAACCTGATAATCTGCTAAATAGATTCGATATTCTTCCACCGTTTCGGATGTCACAGACTGAAACAACTCCAGATCAATCTCCTCCGGTTTGGAAAGCTTTCGCACCTGTGCCATGGGACTTTGCAGCAAAAAATATAAAAAATGTAGATAATCCTGACAATATGCCATTAAAGTCCGAACTTGATAGCTCTGTTCCTTTGCACGCAGAAACGTACGAATAAAACCTGGAAGTTCTTCCAATTTACTTTCATATTGTTGGCGATTTGAAAACTCCTTTTTTTGACGATAATCATACATAAATACTAACACCTCCGCATTGTCTATCTGCCTTTATTATAAGGGAAATGTGATGGGAAAATAAAGTGGTTTTTTTATGGGGTGTAGTGGGGAGAAAACGCAGGAAAAAAGTTGGTTTATATCTATTCGTTAAATTCCGATTTACAGGATAAATTGAGCTATTTTTTCGTATATCTCTTTTCTTGTATCAGCTGCCGCGAAACTATGAAAAACACATGTTGCGAGTTTCTCAAGTTATCGCTGTACTCCTCAAAGGCTTGTGCAAGCACAGGATTTTCATCGCTACTCGCGTAAAAAAAATGCGGAATCCCTCCTTTTCTGGATTGATTCCGCATACGGTTTCCGTTTTATCGTTTCTATTTACAACCGATTCACTATCAATCGAACCAACATCAAGAACCAGCATCAAGAAAAAGAAATCTTTCAGGTTCCGAAATAAGAAAAATGCATATAATCTACCTTTGCAGACCAATCACCCCAGTAAAAACCATATTTTTCAAAGGCTTTTACAACATCTCCATTCGCTGGGATGGAATAAGGATTTTTCCCCGGTTTGTAAAAACTTCCTGCCAGAATTTTTCCAGTGCGTTTATCGATCATCGCATTTTCATTAGCATTGATATCAATAGCCAGGCCTTCACAGTGTTCCGAACTGGAAGAATTTCCTCTCCAGGAATAACCTCCAATCGAATGAATCGGAAACTTTTCTTTTCCTTTGTAAATTTCATTAAAAATCTGCTGCACTGTTGATGCAATATTTTTATGTACCGTTACACGAAG
>CAZTHP010000072.1:11939-14017 GCA_964613155.1 uncultured Lachnospiraceae bacterium
TTGTGTATTTTTTTCCTGAAGAATTCAAATCCCATACTTTCACAGAAATCGTCTTCATCTGTGCGGCTGCTTGCGAAGCGGAAGTAAAGTCTTTATAATAGTCTGTTTTAAAAATTCGTTTACACCGACTTTCATAATACTCTCCTTCATAAGCAAGCCGGTTCATCAAACGGCTTTTTACAGAAGAAAATGCACCATAGTAGTTTTTTCCATCTACTTTTCGATACGCTTTTATTTTAAAATAGTACGTTTTTCCATTCTCCAATCCTTTTGCCGTATACGATACTTGAGAATTTCCCTTCGCTGCACCGATTCTTTTATACGCTCCTGTTTTACTGTTTGATCGATAGATTACATATCCATGCGCATCGCTCACTTTTTTCCAGGTCAGAGTCGCTTTTGTAACATCTGCAATTTTAACCGATTGAAGTGTTGGTGCAAGGACAGCTGCTGCTTCTTTTACAATCGAACTGCACGGACTGCAATACGTTTTTCCATCCACTATTACATAGGAACGAATCTTATAATAATACGTTTTCCCAATCGTACAGTTTGTATTTTGATAACTCGTGACATCTGAGGATCCAATCGTTTTGATTCGTTGATATCCCCCACTTCTAGTATCGGAACGATAAATCTGATATCCCTGAACTGTTGAATCTGCATTCCACTTCAACAAAATTGAAGAATAACTTGCCGTTTTTGCGGTCAAGGTTCGTTTTAAAGGAAGTCCTGCCCCAGAATATGCTGGAGAGAGGAAGCCATCGGTATATACAAAATTCGCATTGTAAGTACAGATTTTATAATAATACGTCGTTCCGGTTTTTACATTCTTGCTGTCCGTATACGTATCGGCATATGCATCGGTAATTGTTTTCAGCAAGGTATAGGAACCCTCCTTAGAATCAGAACGATAAATCCGATATCCCTCTGCGCCATTCACTGGATTCCAATTCAAGATCAGTTTTGAAACGCCTCCTGATTGAACCGAAATTTCTTCTGGTGCTTCATAATAGTAGGGCAACATTTCAAATTCCAGCCAATTGCTGTAACTCATTTCATCTGTTGCTTCCAAATAATAAACCGAACGTACCCGAAAATAATACTGATTTCCATAAAAAATCTGCTCATACGACAATGAAGGAGTTTCGGAATAATACGTTCGAACCGAATCCCACACGTCCTGTTCTTCGATAGAAGCCCAATCCTGATTACGGCTGATCTGAATTTCATACCCATATAACTCTGCATTTTCTAAGGGATTCGCATCGTTCCAGGTTAAGTAAACAAAATCATCTCCCCAGCCGTCTTTTTTGAGCGTTGCGGATGCATCCTGCAGATCTGAAGACCACTGCTCTCCTTCTTCTGCATGCACGGGCAGTGCCATCCACACGCTTAAAAGCAAGCAAACTGACCAAAGAAGCATCCCTTTTTGTAACATTTTCTTACTGCGTTCTTTCCTTTGCATAAATTCCTCCTTCTGTAATCGTCATTTCATCGTCAGCATAGAACATTGTCAGCATAAAATTTTCTTTATCATAACACAGTTTTTGCTAATTTACTATTGATTTTTGCTATTTTTTTCGCATATTTTCTCTTATATCAGCTACAACGAAACTATAACTACCCTTCCAAAGGGTGGTTTGCTCCAGGGCTATAAATCCAATGAATACTAAGCCAGCGTCTCAAGGCGATAACTTTCTCTTTCGGCTATGGGTTTTGCCATGTTTCATAACCTCCTTTTTTGAAAATGCGTATAAAAAAAGACCGCCAACTTTTTCGCATTGCGACCAGTCAACGATCTATTTTTCAGTATTCAGTTTTTCAAACTTGCTGGCGGCAAGTCCACAGGGGATAACCGCTTTAGCGGTGCAAGGGGGAGTGTAGCTACCTTGACAGAACGAAGTGACGCAACATTCGAGGTCAGGCTGTTTTCTTCTACTGCCAGAGAATGTTGCTCCACAGGACGCACTACTCTCGATGGCAACCTCCTTTTACGGATGTTCCCGAATTTGAACAACTACCCATTCGCCGTTTTCGTTCTTTTCCACTTTCCAAAGAGATGGAATGCGCCAACT
>CAZTHP010000073.1:0-13904 GCA_964613155.1 uncultured Lachnospiraceae bacterium
TTCATGACCTTTTCCAATAATACAGATCATATCGCCTTCCTGTGCATGTTCAATACTATAGCCAATTGCTTCCCGACGATCGGGAATAACCAGATAGCGCCCATCTGTCTTATGCATTCCCGTTTCAATATCGGCAATAATATCTTCTACCTTTTCATAACGGGAATTATCTGCTGTAATAATCGTCAAATCTGCCAATCTGCCGCCAATTTCGCCCATCTCATAGCGACGCAGACGCGAGCGATTGCCGCCGCAACCAAATACGACCACGAGACGTTTCGGCTGATAGGAACGCAGCGTTTTTAACAGGCTCTCCATACTCACTGCATTGTGTGCATAATCGACGATCACGGTCTTATCATGTGAGGTATACACCAATTCCATTCGGCCATCTACGCGTACCTCTGCCAATGCCTGATTGATCGCATCTTCGGATACCCCAATAAAGGAGCAGACACTCACCGCTGCCAGCGCATTCACAGCGTTAAAATAGCCCGGCATATTCACTTTTACGCGAATTTTACCGATTTTTTCACTTTCAATTGCAAACGATAAACCCAGAAAACCATGGTCTTTTATGTAGTCCATATCCTCCATGCGGATAGCGGCATCTGCGGCTTCACCATAGGGATACAATTTACACGTATGTCCCTGGATCATCTCTTCATAATGTTCGTCATCCCGATTCACAAATCCAATCTTACACATCTGAAGAATTTGACGCTTGCAAGCAAGATATTCATCAAAATCCGCATGTTCATCGGGTCCGATATGATCGGGTGAAATATTTGTAAATAAACCATAATCAAACTGGAAGCCTGCTACACGGTTCATCTTAACACCCTGTGAGGATACTTCCATTACCATATACTCACAGCCAGCTTCTACCATCTTCTGAAAATACGCTTCTAATTCGTACGATTCCGGTGTTGTGTTTTTCGTCGGATAATGCGTTCCAGCAATCCAAGCACCATTGGTACCGATCAGACCTACTTTGCGTCCAGAATCTTCCAGAATTTTCTTTACCATATAAGAGGTCGTAGTTTTTCCTTTGGTTCCGGTAATACCGATCGTGGTCATCTTTTCCGCAGGATTGCCAAAATAAGCCGCGGACATATAGGCCAGCGCTTTTCTGGCTGATTTTACCGAAACAACGGTCACATCTGCTGCAACCTCTACCTGTTTTTCTACAATAATCGCTGTTGCGCCTTTTTCAATCGCAGAAGGAATATAGGTGTGCGCATCATTTCGTGTTCCGCTGATGCATAAGAAGACACAACCCTCCACGGCTTTTCGCGAGTCATAAACAAGCTCTGTGATTTCCGTTTCCAGATTTCCCTGCAATACTTCAAACTCAAGCGTTTCTAATAATTGACTTAATTTCACGTTTTTACCTCTCAATCTGGGCACTGCCCTGCTTCTCTAGTCTAATATTTCTTTTAATTCATCCAGATTTATCAAAATTCTTCTGGGTTTCGTACCATCTTCTTCACTTACCACACCTGCTGCGGCCAGCTGATCCATAATCCGAGCGGCGCGGTTAAACCCAATTTTAAAATTCCTCTGCAACGCACCAATCGAAGCCTTTTCTTTTTCTAAAATAAAATAGGCCGCTTTTTCAAAATATTCATCGCGCTCAGCCTGCACCGCGCCGTGTTCTGCCGCGCTGGTGATCATCTGTTCCATCTGCTCCTGACCGGAAGGTTCTCCGTTGTTTTGATGCAGATAAGAAACGACTTTGGAAACTTCTTGATCCGAAATAAAAGCACCCTGTACACGAATCGGTTTAGGCAATCCATAGGGATAAAAGAGCATATCACCTTTTCCAAGCAGCTTCTCTGCACCGTTCATATCAATGATCGTTCGAGAATCGACACCAGAAGATACCGCAAACGCAATCCGGGAAGGCACATTGGCCTTGATCAGACCGGTAATGACATTTACCGACGGCCGCTGTGTGGCCAAGACCAGATGAATCCCTGCTGCACGTGCCATCTGCGCCAAACGGCAGATTGCTTCTTCTACTTCACTTTGTGCAACCATCATCAAGTCTGCCAGTTCATCTACAATGATCACCATCTGATATAGATATTCTTCCTCGTTGGAAGGATCCGCAGCTTTTTGTTTTTTCAGCTGTTCATTATACCCTTCTAGATTTCGTACATTATGCTCAGCAAACTTCCGGTAACGGTCATTCATCTCATCTACCGCCCAGCGCAGCGCATTTGCCGCTTTGCGGGCATCCGTCACGACAGGTACCAGCAGATGCGGAATGCCATTGTACACACTTAATTCTACCACCTTCGGATCGACCATGACCAATTTCACTTCTTCCGGCGAAGCCTTATAAAGAATACTCATGATCAGCGTATTGATACAGACTGATTTACCGGAACCCGTTGCACCTGCGATCAGCAAATGCGGCATTTTAGCCAGATCCGCTACAATAATCTGTCCGCTGATATCGCGTCCCACGGCAACGGCAACTTTCGAAGAATGATTGCGGAAAACATCTGAATCGATCAGCTCCCGAAAACCGACAACCGTCTGATCTTGATTGGGCACCTCAATTCCAATTGCAGATTTTCCAGGAATCGGCGCTTCAATTCGAATATCCGATGCAGCCAAAGCCAGCTTAATATCATCCTGCAGCGCCACGATCCGGCTGACTTTTACTCCTGGCTCCGGTTCCAGCTCATACCGCGTAACCGTAGGTCCCACGGAAATACTGCCCATATGTACACGAACCCCAAAGCTTTGCAGAGTTTCATATAGTTTTTTCTGAATTTCTCGATGTTTTCCATTTAAATTGCTGCTAAATGCCAAATTTCGCTTTAATAAAACCGCAGGCGGGAAAACATACGGCTTTTTCACCACCCGTTTCTTCTCAGGCGGCTTTGGCTTACCAGAAAAGGTTACAGCACCGGAACTATCCCGATTTCCTTCTGCATTCTGCTTCCAGATGCTACGATCCTGTAAAGAAGCAGATGCCGTCTTGTTTTTCGCAGCGCTGCTGTTCTTCGCAACTGCACTGTTTTCCATAACCGCATGCTTCTTCGCAGTCGCATGATTTTTCGAAAACGCATCGTTTTTCACAGCCACTTCCCTTTCAAGAAAGGAACCATCCTCTGGAAGTACAACATGTGCCGTAATATCCACAGCCTTTTGAGTTGCTTCCTCTGCACCACATTCTGCAAAGTCTGCTTCCAAACCATCTGCTGTAAACGGCATTTCCGCCGGTATTGCTTCCTTTGCCACCGTATCCAAAGAATCTGTCATCGATTCTGCAAATCCGGTTCCTGCCATACTCGGCAAATCCACCTCTGAATTAGTCCATCTTGTCGGCACCGTATCCGAAGAATCCACTTCTGAATTAGTCCATCCTGTCAGCACCGTATCCGAAGAATCCACTTCTGAATTGGTCCATCCTGTCGATACCGTATCTGGAACTGCTGTCTTTGCTTTTCCCAATCTTGTTCCGGCTAAAGCAGGAGAAGCCGGATTTCGCTCCGTCAAGCGAGTCTCCCAGTCTTCTGTTTCGGTCAATTGAGATTCTCCTAAGTTCCTGTCACGTGCCAATGGCTGCTCAAATGATTCGAATCCATTATAAAGCAAAAATGTATCACCTGGCCAATTGCTTCGTTTCTGCGTTCCAGAAAGCCATTGACCAAATCCCATTTCCTCCAGTAAACAATCTTCTCGTTCGATCAAAACCCGCTGAACAGAAGAACTGGAATGTAACGGTACAGACGATGCAGATGATGCAGAATCTCTATGAGTAGCAAATACTGCTTGCTCTGCCTGCGCATGCACAGCTGAATTCGAATCTGAATTCTTCCAATACGTTTTTGCAAAATCCGAAGGATCTTTTGCAGCATCGTTTCTTTCTGGCATTCGATTGTTCCGAAAATCAGGTGCCCAGCCTCTCTCTGGCGCTTCATTCCTGTCGAAATCAGACCTGTAACCTCTCTCTGGCACTTCATTCCTGCCAAAATCAGACCTGTAATCTCTTTCTGGCATTGGATTATCGCCAAAGTTCAGAGAACCATCTCGAAAACCAGTTCGATTATCATCCTGTTCCGGCTCATAGTTGTCGAAATCGCCTCCCGATTCCGATTCTTGCTCAGCATCTTCTGGGAAATCACGTTCAAACGCATCGTCATATTCCTCATCTTCTTCGGAAAACATTTCCTTTACACGCGCCGTAACTTCCCCAACGCGTTTCTTCGCACGATACAAGAAATCCTGTAAAATATGAACCAGAGAACGCTCGGTCAGCAGCAGCACATGCACCAGCATGCATAAAACAAGCACTAACCAGGTCGCACGGCTTCCAATTAGATGCTGTAAGCTTCCGCCCAGCAGACCGCCTGTTAAACCGCCATTGATCCCGGATTGCCCCGATTCAAAGTAGAATGCAATCGAAAACGGCTGTGTTTCCTTGATTCCAACCAAATGAATCAACCCACAGCATAAGACAAAAAAGCTTATACCCAGACGAAGTTTCACCTGTGCTTCCAGATTTCCGCGATTTGCCAGCAGAAACAGATAGGAAAGCAGAACCAAAAGCGGGAAAATATATGCCAGCCAGCCAAATAAACCATGCATGACGGTATAAATCACCTCGCCCATTCCCATACACATATGAAAATTACACATCATAAAAAAGATGGTAATCCCACAGGCAACCCAGAACTTAATCTCATACTCCAGCATCTGCCGCTGTTCGTCTGAAATTTCTGTTTTTGCGTAATTTCTTTTTTCCGGTACTGATTTTTGCGACACGGATTGTTTTTTTCGTGTACCGCTCGTTTGCGTACTCCTCCCTGCGGTAGGATTCTTTCTGCTTTCTTTCCCTGTGTTCTTTCCGGTATTCTTTTTACTTGCATCCTTCCCGATTTTTACTTTTACGGTTGTCTGATTTCCCGCCTGTTTCTTTGCAGGATTCGTTCCTTTCTTAGTTCCTGTACTGCTTTTTGCTGCCGTACGCTTTTTTGTATTTTTTATTACAGTATTCGTATTTCGATTTGTATTAGCACTGCCAACTTGTTCGACAGTCCGAGATTTTCCTTGCGCTGTAGGTTTCCTTGCTGGAGCAGACGCCATTTCCTCACCTCAAATATCTACTTTTTTCAATCTTTTATGTAATTTGTTCTTTATCCATTCTTCTTCATCAATTTTCAACTACTATTCTTTTTCTCTACTCGTTGCAAATCAAAGCATGTTATCCTGTTATTCGCTGCGGTTTCTTTATTCAGCAAGCAGTATTTCGTTTAAAAACAGCATTTACTCTAACTTGCTAACGCTCATTATAGCCTATTTGAAATCAGAACTCAACCTTTTTATCCGTACAACTGTTTCCCTCTGAGTTATGTGTTTTTTAGTTTCCTATTTTCTCCTAATTGACGCATGTTCCCGAATTTTATATCCTTTTCGATACGTTTCCTTTTCCCGGTTCATATCAATGCTCACGTATAATTCTTTTTTATCTGGTCATTCTAAAGAAAAAGGCTTTTCGATGCCCTATTTTTTAGAAAGGAACTTTCTTTATGCAAAATCAAACTGACACAACTCCTTCCCCTTCATCCGAGGTTCGTTCCGAACGTTCTCAGCTGATCTGGCAGACCGGCGAAGCATATCTCGACAACAAAACAAACGGACACAGCCTTCATCTGCTTACGATCATTGGGGAAATTGAAGGACACGATGCTTTAGGTTCTCAGGCAAAAACCACCAAATATGAACATCTGTTACCACGCCTTGCCTTAATCGAACAAGATGAAACCATTGACGGACTGTTAATCCTCCTAAATACGACCGGTGGTGATGTGGATGCCGGACTTAGCATTGCCGAAATGATCGCTTCCCTGAGCAAACCTTCTGTTTCACTGGTTTTAGGTGCCAGTCATTCCATCGGTGTTCCGCTTGCCGTCAGCACAACCTGGTCTTTTATTGTCCCAACGGGAACCATGATCATTCATCCTGTCCAAATGAGTGGACGCGTAATCGGCGCACCGCAAACGTATGAGTACAACAAACGCATCCAGGATCGTATTACGCGTTTTGTTGCTGACCACAGTCACACCACCCAGAAGCAGCTGGAACGGATGATGATGGAAAATACGAATCTAACCAAAGATCTGGGGACTCTTTTAATAGGAAAAGAAGCCGTTGATGCGGGGCTGATCCACGAAATTGGCGGCATTCAGGATGCACTTGGTAAACTTCAGGAACTCATTTTGCAAGGATAAGCCGATTTCTGACTTGTATTTTTCGTTTTCGGAATGTATACTGGTATTCAGACATATTTTAGGTATTGGAGGATTATTCTTATGAAAAATACAAACCATCTTTCTGGTTTTTCTCATCATGAGCACGACGAACACTGTGGCTGCGGCCATCATCACGAGCATCATCATGAACATGACGAGCACTGCGGCTGCGGACACGATCATGAACATCATCATGAACATGACGAACACTGTGGCTGCGGACACGACCACGAGCATCATCATGAACATGACGAACACTGTGGTTGCGGGCACGACCATGAACATCACCACGAGCACGGAGAGCACTGTGGCTGTGGGCATCATCATGGACATGGCGGAAACCAGGTTTTAATTGGTCGCATGAGCGGCCATTTGCTGGGAACTATGACGGCTTATACCCCGTCTTCTCTGCCGGTTGCAGAGGTCAATATGAATCTGTCCATGAAAGACGTGGCGATGTTCATTAAGGAAAATGGCGGTGTTCCAATGCAAATGAAAGCCAGCTTAAAAGATTCTTCTTCTACAGTGATCATGAATATGCTGGGAAGTGATATTTTCCGTTCAGAATCTGCGGAAAGTACCGAAACCGATACAACCCGTGTCAAATGTAATCTTCTGGCGGTAGCTGATGGAATTGAACCGGAACTTCTTCGTCAGAAGCTGGAAGAAATCATGGGTTATTTCATGGAAAATTCTTTCTAGATTTTTTTCCTCAAGATTCACTTCAAACACAAAGAATTTATAAAAAACCAAGGGATGTCATACGTTCTCATTTTGTATGACATCCCTATTTTCCTGTTAAGAAAGAGGCTTTATGAACTTAATTGTAACCCTATTTCAACTAAAAAATGATATCGTAGAAAAAAAAGTGACCATCTACGCTGCTCAGTCTGCTTTTTTTCTCCAGCTTTCGGTGATTCCCTTTTTGATGGCGCTGCTGAACGTCTTCCAATTTGTTTCACCGCGGGCATTGGAAACCTTATTTCAATTTCTTCACCGTATGACTTCGGATACGTTTTCCCACACTTTAACCTATCTGATCAACGAGCTTTCCGTTCAGTCAAACGGTGCTTTAATCTCCGTTTCCTTAGTGAGCGCTCTCTGGTCTTCTTCGAAAGGCGTTTATGCACTTGAACGGGGATTAAATGAAATCTACAAGACCCAAAAAGAGCATGGCTTTCTGCAGGCACGATTCATCAGCTTTTTTTACATGATTTTTTTAGTGATCATTTTGCTGTTTACCATGATCGTCTTAATGTTCGGCAGCAGTATCCAGAATCTGATCGGACGCTTTCTTCCGCCCTTATATCAGATTATAAAATTATTTCTGCAATTTCGCCTTCTGGCCGCTATTCCGATCCTGATCGTCTTTTTTATGTGTCTGTATACCTTTTATCCCGGAAGAAATGTCCGGTTTCGAGAACAGTTCGGCGGTGCTGTTTTTTCTGCCGCTGCCTGGATTTTATTTTCATTTGCCTATGAATATTATCTGCAGAATATTTCCAACTACTCCCGGATTTACGGCAGCTTAGGCGCAGTTCTACTGCTTCTGCTGTGGATCTACTTTGATATCTGCATTCTGCTGTTTGGCGCAGAATTTAATGCCTTTCGGCAGCAGCAAAAAGAATAATTTCACTTTACTGCTTCTGTGTGACTTCTCCCTGGTTCTTATAAATCGCATTCGCTGGAACAAATTTACGGACACTGGAAAGCGGATAAATATTGCTGTTGGGGCCGATCACAGTACCCGGATTTAAAATACTTCCGCATCCGACTTCGACCTCATCGCCGATCATCGCCCCTACTTTTTTACGACCTGTCGGCAGATTGCCTTCGGGTGTGTGGATTTCAACCAGTTTTTTATCCGATTTGACATTAGAAGTGATCGAACCTGCTCCCATATGCGCGCGGTATCCTAAAATGGAATCGCCTACATAATTATAATGCGGTACCTGCACCCCATCAAATAAAATGACATTTTTTAATTCAGTGGAGTTTCCAACAACTGCGTGATCGCCTACCAGTGCATTCCCCCGGATAAAAGCACAATGACGAATTTCGGTTTCTTCGCCAATAATCGCAGGACCTGTAATCGATGCTGTCGGTGCTACTTTCGCAGATTTGGCAATCCAGATCTGCTCTCCTCGTTCTTCATAACGATCTTTTGGCAGTTTCGGCCCCAATTCCAAGATGAAATCGCCGATTTCTGCCAGCGCTTCCCAGGGATATTCTGTTTTTTCCAGTAATTTTGCTGCTTTTGTATGCGTCAGATCGTACAATGCTGCTGTTTTACATTCTTTCATTCCGTTACCTCTCTTTGTGAACTTTCGATTGTTTTCTTCATGATGGTTTTCATCACAAATCTGCTTTGACTACAATCAACTTTACGTTGACTGCCATTTGCTTTGGCTACAAATTCCATTCGCTGCAATCCAGCTAGCGATAATACTGTTTCAGCTGCTGAAAATTTCTCTGAATGCCGCTGACATTGCGCTTGCGGCGCACATTCTCCGTTCTTCGAATAATGAATCCCGATAATTTTTCCATGTATTCCTCTGTTGTAATACTACCTTCTGCTACATAAGTCAATCCTTTTTCCCAACTTGCTGTTAATTCTGGATTTAACAAATGTACGATTGAATCGTTTACTACCTCGTAAATCATCTCGCCTAACATCGTGGGTGTAATGACCTGTGTCTTTGCATTTAGCTTCAAATACTGAATATGGAACAATTTCTTCAAAATTTCTGCTCTGGTTGCCGAAGTTCCGATTCCACTTCCCTTGATCTGTGCCCGCAGTTCTTCATCTTCGATCAACTGACCCGCATTTTCCATTGCCAGGATCATCGAACCAGAATTATAGCGCCGAGGCGGAGACGTTTCGCCCTCCTTTATAGAAAAAGCTTCTACCGGGAAGACATCACCTTTTTTGATTTTTTTCAAAACCTGTAAAAAAACAGCCTGTTCCTGCACAGACATGACTTTTTGACCAGAAATTTCCTCCTCAGAAGAAGCATCAAGCGGCTGCTGTCCCTTGAATGCCTGGGAAGATACCGAAGCTGTATCTGACGGCAGCGTCTTTTGGTTTGTTTTTTCAGCGGTAACTGCCAGATAACCTTCTTCCGCCAAAAGCTTTAGGCCAGCAAAAAACTTCTCCTCTTTAATCTGAAATGCCAGCGAATATTTATCATAAACAGCAGGCGGATAGAAAATACTGAGAAACCGGCGCACGATCATGTCATAAACGCGACTTCCATATCCTTTTAAATTAGAAAGTGCGCGAAGTCCCTGACCTGTTGGAATAATCGCATAGTGATCGGTAATCTGCTTATCGTTGACATAGCGTGTCTTTGCAATCTTTTGATAAGTTTTGGCATTCAAAATTTCCTGTGCAAAGGAACCTACGCCAGAAAGTGCTGTCAAACCTTTTAAATTTTTCTCGATTTCCTTTGCTGCTGCCGTTGAAAGTACACGGGCATCGGTTCGAGGATACGTCACTAATTTTTTCTCATACAGCTCCTGTACGATTTTCAAGGTTGTATCCGGACTGATTTTCAGACGTTTCGAACATTCATTCTGTAATTCTGCCAGATTATAGAGCAAGGGCGGATTTTTCTTTTCCTTTTTCTTTTCCTTTAGACAGACAACCGCCTGTGCCGGCCAGGGATTTGAAAGAGAATCCACCAGTGCCTGTGCATCCTCCCGCTGCAGGAAACCATTGTCTTTATACAGCTGATTCGATACAAAATAACGGCTGCCTTCAACTGCTTTCCACTCTGCCTGCACGATCTGTCCATTGCAATTGACCTCTGCCAGAATCCGATAAAATGGCGTCTTCACAAAATTACGAATCTCTCGTTCTCGTTTTACAACCATCCCCAGTACACAGGTCATCACACGGCCAACGGAAATAACAGTATAGCGACTGCCGGTGACCTGGCTGATTTCCCTTCCATACACGAGTGTCAGCAATCTGGAGAAATTAATTCCCATCAGATAATCTTCCCTGGCACGCATATAAGCGGATGCTGCCAGATTGTCATATACCGACAAATCTTTGGCATTCTGAATTCCTTTTAAAATTTCTTCCTCTGTCTGCGAATCGATCCAGACACGCTTTCTCTGCTTGCCGGACACCCCTGCCATTTGTTCAACTAAACGGTAAATATATTCTCCCTCTCGACCAGAGTCGGTACAAACATAGATGACTTCTACATCCTTGCGGTTCAACTGCGTTTTTACAACTTCGAACTGATCCTTCACGGAGTCGATCACTTCGTAGCGATATACCGTCGGAAGAAACGGCAGCGAATCCAGACGCCAGCTTTTCAGTGCTGGATCGTATACCTCTGGATAACTCATGGTAACCAAATGACCCACACACCAGGTGACAACAAAATGAGCCGACTCCAGATACCCATTTCTGCGCTGCATCGGTTCTTTCAGTGCCTTGGCAAATTCCTGCGCTACGCTTGGCTTTTCCGCTATATAAAGAAACTTTCCCACAAAATCCCGCCTTTTATCTTTCACCTTTTATTTTGAAAAGGAAAAGCTGTACAGTCGGTACATTTGTCCAACTGTTACAGCTTTTCCTGCTCTAAAATGTTACATCATAAATTCTAATTTTAACAATTTTAATCTTAACGAACGGTAATGACCTGCATTGTATTCGTTACATTCTTAATTACATGCTCGCTCTTGGATACAACACCTGCTGTAATAACAACGGTATCGCCCGGTTCCAGTAATCCGGCATTCTGTACCAGATCAAATGTGGAATCTACAACTGTAGCACCATCCGCATGCAGCATTTCAGAAAGCATCGGTGTTACACCCCATAAGATCTGCATCTTACGCAGGTTTGCTTCCTTCGGGCTCAGCGCAAGAATCTGGCAGTGCGGTCTGAATTTTGACATCATTCTCGCAGTAAAACCAGTCAAAGTAGGAGTAATGATATATTTCGCATTCATATGCAGACCGGTTGCTGCTGCTGCATAAACAACGGAAGTGGAAATACCTTTTCTTCTGTGTTTTCTTCTCTTTGTGATCATATTTTCATAATCCAGATGAGATTCTGCATTTTCACAAATCTTGCACATCATCTCTAATGCCTGAACCGGATATTTACCAGCTGCGGTTTCACCGGAAAGCATCACGCAGTCAGTACCATCGTAAACTGCATTTGCAACGTCTGTTACTTCCGCTCTGGTCGGACGAGGATTGCGGATCATGGAATCCAGCATCTGTGTTGCGGTAATAACTGTCTTAAACTGGTTGTTGCACTTAGAGATGATCGTCTTCTGGATATAAGGAACTTCTTCTGCCGGAATTTCAACACCCAGGTCACCACGTGCTACCATGATACCATCGCTGGCTTTGATGATTGAATCAATATTGTCCAGACCTTCCTGATTTTCAATCTTGGAAATAATCTTGATATCGTTTGCACCATATTCCTGTAAAATTTCACGAATTTCCAGAACTGCATCAACATTACGAACAAAAGATGCTGCAATAAAATCAAATCCCTGTTCGATACCGAAAATAATATCATCGCGGTCTTTTTCTGTAATTGCAGGAAGATTGATCTTCACATTCGGTACATTAACCCCTTTTCGTTCACCCAGCTCACCGCCGTTTGCTACGATACAACGGATATCTGGACCTTCTACTGCAACAACTTCCAGACCGATCAGACCATCGTCGATCAGAATCTGGTTGCCAGGTTCTACATCTTCATTCAGTCCTTCGTAATTAATCTGTACACATTTTTCTGTGCCCTGTACTGGACGAGTTGTCAGTGTAAATTCCTGACCCTGCTCTAAGGTTACTTTCTTGCCATCTTTTAACGTACAGGTACGAATTTCAGGTCCTTTTGTATCCAACAGTGCTGCTACAGGGATTCCCAATTCCTCCCGAATCTGCTTCAGCTGCTGAAAACGTGCTTTCTGTTCTGCATGGCTGCCATGTGAAAAATTGAAACGGGCTACATTCATCCCGGCTAAGATCATTGATTTCATTACCTCCGGATCATCAACCGCAGGTCCCATTGTGCAAATAATTTTTGTTTTTCTCATAAATATGAATTCCTTTCTAAACATATATCAGATACACTCGAAAACAAAGCTGCTTGCTGCTTTTATTATGGGGGAGAGTGCATCAGCTTTTTGTTACATGTTTGTGTGTATACAAATGATCTTGACAATATTCGTATGCTCCGTCACATTTGGAACAATAACGAAATTCTAGATCATCTCCATCTTTTTCAGTTCGGCCGCAGATCGCACACTTATGACGCGTGCCTCCTTTTCCTTTCGGAGCTGCCATTTTTACTTTTTTCTGATACTCCGCTCTGCGCTTCAACTGTCTGGGTGAATAGCGACTGAACCTTCTGCTGTAAAAGAAATACAGGAAAAAGTTCGCTGCGGAAAGCAAAGCTGCTACTGCTGAGGGAACCGAAGAATGAATCCCGATCAGCTGCGGTGAAAAGAAGATTGTTAAAAATCCTCCCACGATCGTGGCTGCCAGAGCCAATCCATCGAGTAATGCCAGCCACTTCATCTTCACTGGCAAAATAAAAAACAAATAAATCTCATAATCCGGGAACTCTGCCCCAAATGCCAAAAACAGGGATAGATTCAGATACATCAGGTTCATCTGCAGATCAATCCCCCAGATTCCATATACCAAAAATGCAGCAACAATATGAAGCAGGATTCCGGTGAAATAATACAGGTTAAACCGGAAAGCTCCCCAGGTATTCTCCAGTGCTGTACCGATGCTGTAATACAACATACAGAAGAAAAACAGACTCACCAAAGAACCAAAGGAAATCCCAAACAGCGAACCAGTCGGCGGTTCCAATAAAAAAGTCACTAATCTCCAGACCTGTCCCTGCAGAACCGCTTTTGCACTCAGCTGCAAATACTGGTAATAGAACTGCGGCTGTGCGATCTGAAGGACAAAACCTGCTACATTCAGTAGGATCACATAAAACATCAGGTTGTGTATGGCATATCTTCCAAATTTTCGTTCCAGCTTCTGTAACCAATTCATAATGCTCACATCTTTCTTTTATTCTTTCCGCTGCACACTGCAGCATACCAAAACCATGGTGCTAAAACATCTTTTTGATTTTTAAGATCAACGCCACTAACAGCGATAAGATCAGAGCAAAAATACAGATGATCAAAAAACCATAGACGCTGTCTGCAAACGGCATCCCGCCTGTATCAACGTTCATCCCGTAAAAACTGGAGACCATAGTCGGAATGGATAACACGATCGTAACGGCTGCCAAAATCTTCATAACCTGGTTCAGATTATTGGAAATAACCGAGGAAAAGGCATTCATCATACCTTCCAAAATCCCCGAATAAATATTGGCCATCTCAATCGCCTGCTTATTCTCGATAATAACATCTTCCAAAAGTTCCTCATCCGAGAGATACTTCTCAAAGCGCGGTAATTTTACCAATTTCTCCAGCACAGCTTCATTGGAACGCAGAGACGTTTTAAAATAGACCAGAGACTTTTCCAGCCCCATCAGCTCAATCAATTCCTGATTGGTCGTACTGCCATCTCCCAGCTTTTTCTCCATCTCATCACTTTCTTTGTCGATCATCCGCAGAT
>CAZTHP010000074.1:0-13766 GCA_964613155.1 uncultured Lachnospiraceae bacterium
ATACTTTCAATATTTTCTAACTCTTTTTCACTAAACGCAGAATCAAATTGAGTAGTCAAAATATATCTAATTTTGGCTAATCTATCACAAACCAAACTATTATCAATAAATTGTGTTGTTTCTTTTTCGTACTCATTTTCATCTTTGTCACAATAATAACTTCCTATATCATGTAGAGAACATAAAATATAGTCTAATTCTTTTAAGATTGCTAATACATGATTGCTATCAAATATAATTTTTTTATTTCCTTCTAAAAAATTTTGCATTTGTAATTTTTATATCTCCTTTTACTGTTAATTCCATCCTATGATATCTCGGATTCTCGACCCACTCAAGTAAAGATGAATCTACATCGAATTCTACATAATGTTTTCCTCTTCCTTTTTTTAATTGATACAATTCTTCTGCTTTTGTACTACTCAAAGCTTTCTTTTTAGCAGGCTCAAGATATACTCTATTGTTATCTTTTGCCAGTATTTTTCCACTCTTTTGAATTCCTTCAAGCCCTTTAGAATTTGTATAATGACGAACTCTGGTAGTTTCACCACATTTTGCATTATGCACCAGCACTCCACTGTCTCCCACATAATACGTATGGTTGTCCTCCACAGTGAAGTTATACACCTTAACCGGCTCATCCAGATGCTGTATCTCTACACACTCTATTGATACATCGCTTCCATCATCCAGTCGTAAGGCATCACCTTTTTTCAATGCATAAGCCGGTACAAATCCGACTCCTTCTACCCAAAAGGGATGTTCCGTTGTCGTTTCGATCCGTTCACCATTTACCGATACATAAACCAGCGTTTCGACTTCAAGACATACCGTTTTAAGAACTTTTTTATAAGATACTTCCCCTGTGTAGGAATCCGCTGAAAGGACTTCCTCTCCGGTCTGAATATCCTGGATCTCCTTCTTTCCGTCTTTGGTGATGATCATGGTATGGGCAGTAAAACATCCATCTCCGCGGCGTTTGGTATTTCTCTTACATTTTACCCGTTTCTGAGTGGAACATGCTTTTTTCCTGCTCTTCGTTACCTTGGGCTTCTTTTTGGTAGCTTTCTTAACTGCCTTCTTATAGACTTTCGTTGCTTTTTTCTTAACAACTCTGGCAGCTTTCTTCGCTACCTTAGCCACCTTCGGTCCGATCAGTGCCCCTGCTGCGGCTCCGCCTACGGCACAGCCTGCTACTAAAGCGGTCCGCTTCCACCCCTTGATGCCTTTCTTTTTCGCATACTTATACGATGCATATCCTGCTGCCACACCGCCGACTGCTGCCCCAACGATACGAGAGATGGCGATATGTCCGCTGGGGTCTGCGTTGGTGACCGGGTTGTTGGTACAGTATGCATACAGGTGCAGGCTTTCCGGGTCGGTGTTCTCTCCGGTGTAGGTGTCTTGTGTCAGGAAGCGGCCATCTTCCGGGTTGTAATAACGGGCATTCAGGTAGTAGAGCCCTGTTCCTTCGTCGTAGATCCCGCCGGTGAAGCAGACCTCGTTGTAAAAGGTTTCATCCCCGTGGATGCTGGTCTCACCGAAGTCTGTGTACTGATAGGATACCACTCCGCTTCCGGTGCTGTCCAGCAGATTTGTGGTGCTCTCACGGATATCTTTGGTGTAGTAGTATAATGCCTCCGTTTTGCTTTCGTAGGCTCCATCCTCCCCGGTTCCATCTTCTCCACTTTCGTTTTCTCCGAAACGGCTGGTGCAGATCACATTGTTCTGGGTTCCCATATGGTTGACCGCGGTCAGGTCCCCCAGTTCATCGGTGGTGTACAGGACCGTATCCACATCATAGAAGTAATGGATGATCCCGTCTCCTTCCACCTTCTGGATCCGCTGCCCGCTTCCGTTGTAGCGGTTGGTCTGGGTCAGAGTGATGGTGTCCCCTTCCTTCTTCACATACTGGCTCAGCCGGTTTTCAGCATCATACGACAAAGTGATGGATGCTGCTGTTCCCTCGGAAGGGGTGATGGTCTGGGCAGTCTGGTTTCCGTTTCCATCGTACTGGTAAGCAGTGGATTCGGTCACATTTCCATCCTCATCCTTCTGCTCGGTGGAGAGAAGCTGGTTCAGACTGTTATAGGTATAGGTGGTAACAATGCCGTCTTCCTCCTCTGTCAGCCGGTTGCCCACCTGATCGTAGGTGTATTCTGTTGTTTTGGAGGTTCCGTTCAGCTTGTCCGTGATGCCGGTGCTGGTCAGCCTTCCCAGGGCATCATAGGTGTAGCAGCGCTGTTCCTCCACCCAGTCCTCTTCCGATGCGGGATAATGGTTCACAATGGTCTCAGTCAGGATGTTGTTGTTCTTGTCATACGTGTATTCGTAAGACTCTTTTTCCTCACTGCTGTCCCCTTCTGTGTAAGCAATCTTTATCACACGCTCGAACCGGTCATAGGTGAAGCTGCATATGGTGTGATCCGTGCCTGTACTGCTTTCACTTAAGATGTTGCGATCGTCTTTGATGGCTGTCAGCTGCCCGTTGGTATTGTAGGTATACTCCCTCAGGAGATGGGAGGTTCCATCGGCAGTCACCGCATGGATCTGGGTCAGCCATTTATCCGTATTATAGGTATAGGTCAGTTTCCGGATGCTGCTGCCTGCGCTTTCCGGATAAGCTGCAGAGGTGACATTGCCGTCGATGTCGTAGGTATAGGTGACCGTAACATCGGCAAGCTGGTCTTGTGTGGGTATGGCGGAGCCGTTCCACTCTGCATAGCCGGTCTGGCGGTTCAGGTCATCGTAGGTATATTTTGTGTAATGATAAAGGACTGCTTCCCCGTCTGCATACTGGTAGTCTGCCATGGAGGTCACATTGTCGCGTTTATCATAGGTGTAGACGGTACGCAGGGTCTGTGTGCCGGAGGCGTCAAAGGAATTGACAGCCGTTTTCCGGTCCCTGCTGTCATATTCATAAGTCCGGTAATTTCCGGCGGATTCCGTTTCTTTTACCAGGCGGTCTTCGGGATCGTATTCGCTGGATACGGAGATGGGGGCCACGGTTCCGTCACCGTAAGCAATGCTCAGTTCCGTCAGCATGCGGGCATTGGAACGGCTTTCGGTGGTCCTGCCCAGGGCATCGGTGGTGATGTCGCTGGTGGTGCCGTCCTCATTTTCCACGTCGTAGGCATAGGTGGTGACATTGTCACCGGGAAGGGTGACTTTTGTCAAATTTCCCTGGTTATCGTAAGCAAATTCTACGGTATTGCCTTCTGCGTCGGTCTGGGAGATCACCTGGCCAGAGGTATCGTAAACAGAGGCGTTTACGATGGAATCATCCGTTACATAGAAGGCCTTTTCTGCCACATCATAGGAAGGGTTCTGGATGGTGTGGGTCTGGTTGCCGTTTGCATCATACAGATACAGGATCAGAAGCTGGTCCTGGGGACCGGCCTGCTGGCCAACTTCACATTTGGTCACTACATGATCCTGACTGTCATAGCTCATGTCCACATAGATGCCGCTGCTCTTTTCCCGCACAGTCCTGCCCAGGCTGTCCTGGAAGGTCTGGCCGATGATCTCCCCATCGGGGTTCTTTTCGGTGGTTACAAAGGCATGGGGGACTTCCTTCATGCCTGTGCCGTCATAATAGCTGACAGACTGATAGCCGTAGGAAGTGCTCCAGGTCTTTGAAAGGGAGCCTTTGACGGTTGTTTCCGATACGACCCGGTTCATGCTGTCATAGCTGTAACTGTTCTCCGTGCCGTCCTGCTGCCGTTCCCAGGTCAGGGCACCGTTGTCATTGTATGTCTTTTCGATCACATCGGTGGCACCGTCACTGTAGGTGTAAGTAGTCCTGATCAGACGTCCAAATCCGTCATAAACGTAATCCGTCTGCTTCTGGTTGGAGTCCTCTTCATGGAGTGTACGCCCCAGTACATCGGTAACCGTTGTTGTGGTGGTGGTAATGCCATCACAGGTCTCCATAACGATCTCAGTCTTATTGCCAGATCCGTCATATCGGTAAGTGTAGGAAGTGCTGCTCTGCACCTCGCCGTTTTCGGCAGTGCCCAGGATCTCCTGCTCGGATTTCACTTCCCCCTTGATATGACCGCTTTCCGGGTCATCTTCTGTGTAGTACTCGGTCAGGATGGTGATATCATTGACAGAGTCATAAACAGAGGTTACATTACCGAATTCATCATATTCATAGGTGTCATTGTAGAGAACAGTTCCGTCCCCGTCCACTTCCTTCATGGTTTTAGGAAGGTCATCCAGCACCTCACCGGCCTCATCGCCGTTGTAAGTGTAAGAGGTGGTGCTGCCGTCTTCTTCTACTTCGGAAGTGACATTTTCGTTTTCTGCGTAAAAAAATAAAACCGCCATGCCTCAAAAGACATGACGGTCCATAAATCAAAAATAATAATTAATCCAGTGTGTAAGGCATTAATGCAACGTGACGTGCTCTCTTGATTGCAACAGTAAGAGCTCTCTGATGTTTTGCACAGTTGCCTGTAATTCTTCTAGGAAGAATTTTACCTCTTTCAGATACGTATCTTTTCAGTTTGTTGGTATCCTTGTAATCAATACCTGTATCTTTTGTGCCGCAGAATACGCAAACTTTTCTTCTTCTGCGTCCGCCGTTTCTTCTCTTCATGGGAGAATCTGATCTTTCACCTTTATTGTAAGCCATGGCTATAACCTCCTTAAATATTCAACGATAACTTTAGCAAACCGGTTTCTTTGAATTCTCTGAAATACTTCGTTCAATCTTCAAGATTCCCAAATTCTGAAACCGGAATCATTCTGATATGCTTCGCACTAGTTGAACGGAAGACCTTCGTCATCTACACCATCGGGAATGTTCATAAAATCATCACCGATCGCACTGGCCGGGCTGGGTCTTGAAGTACCCTGCTGACCAAAACCACCGTAGCTTTGACTGCCGCCATAATTCTGGTTTCCACCATAATTCTGATTGCCGCCGAAGCCCTGGTTTCCACCAAAACCATCCTGCGCACCACTATTATAAGATGTGGACGCTGCTTTGCTTTCAGCAAATTCCTGTTCTTCTACTACTACGTCTGTGGTATAAACTTTCACACCATCTTTATTGGTGTAACTTCCGGTCTGAATACGGCCTGACAATGCAATCTTAGTACCTTTTCTCAGATACTTTTCAGCAAATTCAGCCTGACGGTCAAATGCTACACAACTGATAAAATCAGCTGACTGCTCATTGTTGTCACCATTTCTGCGAAATCTTCTATCAACTGCAACTGTATATCTTGCAACTGCGAGCTGACGATCTCCCTGATTGGAATATCTAACATCGGGATCTCTTGTAAGTCTTCCCATTAAAATAACCTTATTCATTCTCTCACCCAAATCTTTCTATAGTAGAAGTGTGACTCAGCTTCCTGTTTCAAGCTTTCCTGATAAAATTGAGCTTTTGATTAGACTTAAGCTTCCTGTTTTACTACCAGGTATCTGATTACGTTTTCCATCAGACGAATGTGAGATTCTACTTCGTTAGGACAGTTGTTGTCTTCTGTCTCGAACTGAATGAAGTAATAGTAAGCTTCTCTGGACTTCTGGATTTCATAAGCCAGTCTCTTTTTACCCCATTCATCCACGCCTGTTACGTTGCCGTTAAAACGAGTAATATAACCTTTAACTTTTTCGATTGCAGCTGCTCTTTCTTCTTCTTCAAGTTTTACACTTAAAACAACAGCTAATTCATACTTATACATGTTAACATACCTCCTTGTGGACTTTTATGGCCCCACTATGGGAGCAAGGATTAAAATTTATCACAATTTTGGATTGTAACATAATTGTCTCCATATTGCAAGCTTTTTTACACGGTTTTTCACAGCTTTTTATCTGAATTTTTTATCGTTCTCACAGCGATCCAGCTCTTACAGGTTTCGAAATCCACTTCTTAATTTCTTTTACATTCCGTTTATTCTTCTGTTATGCCTTTTCGTTTTCTTTTATCTTCTTTTTATTCTTTTATTTCTTTTTTAATCAACTGCTTCGTACTTTTCTCAACAGTTTTTCGTGGTACCATGATCATATGTCCGCATCCTGTACACTTTAATCGGAAATCCATTCCCACACGAAGAATTTCCCATTCATGAGTTCCGCAGGGATGTGGTTTTTTCAAACGCACAACATCCCCTACTTCATATTGAAAACGTTCCATCACTCTTTACACACAGAGATTCAAAAATTTTCTGTGTTATCCCTTCATTTTATTTTTTATTCTTGCCTATTTCTATTTGCTCACTTGCCTATTTCCCGCAAATAATGGGTTTCCTACATCACATGCGCTTTCCTTTGTTTTATCCATACAGCATCCCAATCCACTCATAGCAGATTGCACTGCAATTGAAAAACTGCTGCTTTAAACCTTATAAACAACCGACTTGGTGCCATATGCGACCAATTAGCTTCCAGATACAGTCGACCAGCTTCTATGTACAGCCAATTCACTTCCAGATACAGTCAACCAGCTTCTATGTACAGCCAATTCACTTCCAGGACAGTCAATTTATTTCCAAGAGAGTCAATTTATTTCCTAATACAATCGATCGACCTCTAGATGCAGTCGATTAGCTTATTGGCTTCCATGTAAGGACGGTTTTTGCCCAATTACGAAAGAAACATGCTCATAACCTGTCCGATTGGCTGCTGAATGACCAGATTTGCCCGCTGATCCATCGGTGTTGCAGATTTATTAATTAAAACCAGCTTATCTTTTTTATAATACTGAAGAAATCCTGCTGCCGGATAAACCGTTAAAGAGGTACCTCCTATAATCAAAACCTCTGCCTGACTGATATAGGAAAGCGATTCTTCTATCACACGAGCATCTAGGCTTTCTTCATATAATACTACATCTGGTTTAATCTTGCCGCCACAGGAACAATACGGTACTCCTTCCTGTTCTAAAACAGCATTCATATCGTAAAATTTTCCACACTTTGTACAATAATTCCGGTGAACCGATCCATGCAGTTCTAATACCTTTTTGCTGCCTGCTGCCTGGTGAAGACCATCAATATTCTGCGTAATCACGGCCTGCAGATGCCCTTCCTGCTCCAATTTCGCTAATGCCAGATGTGCAGGATTGGGTTTTGCATCCGGATACAACATACGGTCTTTATAAAAGCGATAAAATTCTTCTGGATTTCGCATATAAAAGCTATGGCTGATGATTGTTTCCGGTGGATAATCATACTGCAGATTATACAGACCATCTGCACTTCTAAAATCTGGTACATTACTTTCGGTTGAAACACCTGCGCCTCCAAAAAATACTACATTGTTGCTGCCTTCTACCCATGATTTCAAAGTTTCCAGTTCGTTCATAGTATTCATTTCCTCCTTAATTCCCGTCCTGCAGCGCATCACTTCACTGGCGAAATTGTATCATCCCGCATCCATCCCGTCGTTCCATCCGGCGTTATAACCTGATACCAGATATGAGAACCGTCTGACTGACTTTTTCCAGTTGCTGTGACCACAATTCCATTTTCATAAGAATTCAGTACTTCATAGCTGGTTCCAGCGCCGGCACGCAGACGAGCGCTGCTGACTGTTACCGTATACTCATTCTGTTCCGTATGATTCGTGTCTTTTTTAGGTTCTTTGTTCACGATATCTTTTTGGAACAGCTCCTGGAACTGTGTAACAATACTTCCTTTTTCCATGGAAATCGCACCATCTTGATAAAGCCCCACGCCTAATACAGCAGCTGACAAGCCAAAAGCGAACCAACAGCACAACAGTCCATTTTTTAATTTCCGATAACCAGAAAGATAACCGCTGTAAGCACGTTCTTCCTGCGCTTCCATCTCCAGATTATACCCTGCCGTCTGAATAATCTCCCTTGATTCCCTTCCGTCATCGGATTCCTGCAACTCATTTGATGACTTCGACGCGTTCCATTCTTCAGATACTTTAGACGCTTTCGATCGCTTTGTTTTTCCAGATACCTTCATCGATTTGACCGCTTTGGTCTCTTTTCCCTTTCCCGCAGCTTCTATTCCCATATTTGCTGCAAGGTCTTCCTGTAACTTCTCTGCATCCTTTGCAATTTCTTCCAAATTCGAAATTGAACGCAACAGACGTTTCCACAAACGAAATTGAGTCAAACGCACGATACCGGCTCCCATGACCCATAAAATGGATAAAAATCCCAAAGTAAAACCGGCTTTAGTAAGAATACCGCTTCCTTCCAAAAAACTTCTTGATAATGTCATCAAAAAAGCCATACACAGGACACCAGCCAATAAAACTGCAACTCCAGAAACGGCACCTGGTACTTGACGGCGCTTTTTCATCTCCATACAAGTCGTTTCACATCGCTTGCTCCAACCACGGATTTTTTCCGCAAATTGCAGCAAATAATCACCAGCCTGCTCCTTCATCGCAGAAAATCCCTGCTGGATCAAACTTTTTTCCTTCAATCCTCCGCATTCTTTCAGCCATCCAACTGGTACTAATTCATCATCTGCGGATAAAACAAAGTAGGCATCTGCATAACGGCTTCGGATTCGATAACTAACAACATCATAAACACCAAACGCATATAAAAAACGATTGTTTAAAAAATCGCGCCTAAGCTCATGCATATATTCCTTCATCTCATGCTGCGCCCGAATCAAATCCGATATCGACATATCTTCCGTATATTCAATGCTGGAAAAATTCTCCTGTACCATGTGCTCCATCATCTCATCCATCTCATACAGATGTAAATGATCTTTCAGCCAGAATTCTGGTTCTTTCTGCAATTGAGCCAGGACAAAATGCCGCAGCACACTCTGCTTTTGCGGGCAAATTCGTTCCAAAAACTGGCACACATTGCCGATGAGACGACTGTCCTGCGTAATACGCCCGCCTTTATAAAAAAACTCCTGCCACTCACGAAATGCAACGGTATATCCAATCGCGCCCAGCCAAGATTGAAAATATTCTTTATTGAAATCACAATAAATTCGCTCTGACAAACCTGTAGAATCCCGCTCCAGAAACTCAATATATTCCTCCACGGTTTTCACAGCTGAATCGGACTGAATCTGATAAACCGGCTCTGGAAGCAGCTTCAGCACAATTTCACATGCTGCACGAAAAAGTCGTGTCTGTGCTTCTTTTTCAATCTTCTTTAAAAAATCTACATCATCTTCTGAGAGAAGATTTCCATAATAATAGCTTAAAATTCCACTAGTCAGTAATTCTTCCTCAGAATTCGCTAAAACACCTTCTGCGATTTCCTGGCGCAGCAGTTCCAATAAAGCAAACAAACCTTTATACTGCCTATCATTCCAAAAGAACCCTTCTGCCGCCGGATCCAGCAAATGGATTGCGGCTGCCAAGCCCGCATGGTGAGCATGTGGAAAACGATTCACGGTTAAATCCGTTAAGGCATTGGAAAGATGCTGATACTGTCTGCGCAGACTATCTGCCAGCAGACCATCATATAAATGCGCCCTGCCTTCTTCCGGATACTGAGAAAGCGCCACTGCTAATTGATGCAAACTGCTGCACTGAACCTGCGCCGTCAGCTGATATGGCACCTCCAACAGCTGTTCTTCCTGCGAATACCGAAAAACCGGAACATTCGCTCCGCCCATCCATGCCTTCACTTCCGAATATCCCCATCGATACCGCGGATCCTGTACTGTCAATCCCTCCAAAAGATCTGCCATACGCTTGCTGACATGCTCATACTGCATCAATTCTCCCCGCCGTGTCTTAATCATGATCTCATCCGGACTTAATCCCTCATAAATCTGTCTGCCCGTTAAAAGATAATAAAGACTGACTGCCAAACCATAGTAATCCGACGCAGGAGAATACATGCCTGCCCCCAACACTTCTGCCGGCGCATATCCTGGAGTAAAGGCCAACGCTGCATCACAATAATTTTGATTCTGCCCCATGTGTACCGTAATGCCAAAATCTCCTAATTTCACACCGGACAGACCATCTTCTCCTATAAACGGATACATATTATCCGGTTTTACATCACGATGCAGAAACCCTTCTTCATGCATATCATGCAGTGCTTCATTTAAACAGGGAATCACTGTCTTTTCTACTTCATATTCATCCATTGGAGCAAGAGAAGCCAAAGTCCCCTGCGGCATATATTCAAAAATTTCAAATGCACACTTTTTCCCCTGAATTTCCGATACTCCATGATCCAAAAGCCGCAGCAAATAAGGGTGGTCACTCTGATAAAGAAATCGACGCACTACGTTGCTGATTCCCTCTATATTCGAATAAATCCGCGCTGCAAACTGCCCGCCATACTGATTCTCACAAAGATAAATCCCTGCTTCGCCAGATTTCTCAGCAAGGGAGCGCACCGGCATATAAATATCTTTCTGTCCTTCCAGTATCATCATATCAATACATTACCTTCCTTTTCTCACTGACTTTCACAGATTCTTTGCTTATGCAATACCAGGAATCGACAAACGCCCTGTATCCATCATAAATGGATACTCTTTCTCCAAAAGCTGCTTCACATACGTATTCTTCAAGGTTTCCGCACCTTGAAACCAAAGCTGTCCCAGCTTTGCCGGCAAAGGCACACCATCTGCACAAATCACCTTTTTTTGTGCTTTTTCTGCATCTGCAAGTTCCTGATAAATCTCTTTCATCCGCTCCGTTGGGTACTGTTCTTTTAAAAGGGTACGCAGCGCTTCATAATTCTTCAGCTGGCGGTTCTGATAATCCTCCCGCAGCTGCCGTGTCTCCGCTTCGCACGCCTGCTCAAACATCCTTTGATAAGCTTCATTCTCCGCTTGAATCTTCTTCTGCCGCTTCATCGCATCTGCTGCGGCATCCATAAATCCATCCTCCGCTTCCTCCAGCTGCTTCTCTAACTGGCGAATCTCAGCCTGTCCCATATCCCGCAATGCATCATTCTCCACCTCGCAAAGATAACGCGCTTTTCCAATTAAATTCGCAAATGACGCATACTCTACCATCATATCCTCGCTTTTCAGCAGTGCTTTTAAACGATTGATCCATAAACTAGTCTTTGCATCATTGATCTTTTCGATCATCTCATCCAAATCCAGTTCTTTATAGTCTTCTAAACGCGTGATCTGCGGA
Organism: uncultured Lachnospiraceae bacterium; assembly: GCA_964613155.1. GTDB lineage: Bacteria > Bacillota > Clostridia > Lachnospirales > Lachnospiraceae > TWA4. Next base: position 11,083 of record CAZTHP010000074.1, read on the forward strand.
AAAAAATCCCCATACTCCCGATAGCGATACGCATATTGAAAAAACTCCGGTCGAACAATCGCATACTCCTTGCTCAAAATCCCATCACGAACCTTACAATTTGCTTCCATATTTTTGCGCATCAATTCTTTCTTCTGGAAAATCTTGCCACGAATCTTCTTCTGCAGCTCCTCCCGTTCCCGAACAGCTTTCTCCTGCATCGCCTTAAAGGAACTCTGTTGCTGATGGTAATTATCTTCATTGCGGACTTTACGCATCTCCTGATCCTTTGCTAGCTTCTTTTTCATATTCTCATACCAATGATCGGTCTGCTCTGAGGCATCACAATATCTGCCCAGTTCTTTCAAAAAACCTTCCAGAAACTCTATACTGTTCTCCATCCTGCACCTTTCCGCATCCAAAACCGCAAAATTTTTGTTTCATCAATAGTATACACCATCTCTTTTGTCAGGTCTAATTAAAAATTAGTGAACAATCTCTTAACAAAACATAAACATTATGTGTATTTTTACATTCTATATAAAATAAAATCAATCACATTATTTTTTTAAAAAGAATTTGGTATTTTTATTGAAAGTATAAAATTCCGTGCATAATCAAAATCAATTTCATACCTGCATCACTATTCCTATTTCTTATTCTCAATCCTCCTATCCTCGATTTTCTTTCACTATTCCCTATTGTCGATTTTCGATTGCTCCCTTTTTCTTTCGCTATTCCCTATTGCCGATTGCTCCCTACATCTTGTTCAATCTCAGCCAAATCTCATTCATATAAAAAAACTGCCATATGACCCACATGACAGCTTTTTCCGAACTCGACCAATTACCGAGTTTAAGTGTTTAATTTTCTGACACTCCAACGGCTAAAGCACGTTGGGTTCTTATATACATTCACTTCCAAATATACTCAAAAGCATATAAGACTAATGAGTTTCTATAAGACTTTCACGATCAATCATTCCTTTGAATGAATTAGCGATCGTATAAGGCTCGTGTCAAAACCTTTTATATATTTTTCAAATTGCTATACTGCTTAAATTCTTATATCCCTTTAATCTGTCAACTTCTAAATTATGAAGTTGATAGAAATTGTTAAATCTTTCATTACATTTCAAGTTTTGAAGTTTGCCAACACTGCATTTTCATTTGAATCCTTACGATTCCTCATACATTCCATCACCATGACAGCCTTCCATATTATCAGAATACTGCACATTCTGGAATAACATATCATGATTTACCGTCTGATAAAATAATTCTCCAAATTCGGCGCGGTCCGAGGTGACTGCCAGTGCCCACATCGTCTTTGTCACAGTCGCTTCCAATGTCATATCATAGGCTTCCAGCAGATCGAATTGGCTTTTCATGATACGACCTACTTTATAAACTGCCATATCACTGCCTTCATGTGTAACCTGCGTTGCCATAACGATTACTTTTCCGCGCTCCAGTCCATTTTTTACCGCATCAAAGAAACTATGATCGCCATTGTCCGGGAAACCGCCAACCCCAAAGGATTCAATAATTACACCGTCATATTGCTCTAAAATCGTATTTAAAAACTTTCCATCAACCCCTGGAATTAATTTCATCAGGAAAATATTGGGATTCAGATCATGGTAAAATGTCAAAGAATAGGGAATCCGATCTTTATCATTAATAAAAAAGACGATTCGATTTTCCTGAATAATTGCAATTTCCGGATAATTAATGCTGGCAAAGGCATTGTAACTCTTAGAATATTCTTTTTTAGCACGTGTACCCGCAATTACTTTTCCGCCAAATACAATATTCACTCCATGCGCACGGGAATCGGAGGCAAAACGAAGGCTGTCCCGTAAATTCACCCGTGCATCGGTAATCGGCAGATTTATCGGCTTCTGCGCACCGGTAACAACTACCGGTCTGCGATTATACTGAATCAAATAAGAAAGTGCTGCCGCTGTATAGGCCATCGTATCGGTTCCATGACAAATCACAAATCCATCATAATAATCGTATTTTTTTTCAATAACCGCTGCAAGCTTCAGCCACTGTTTCGGCCCCATATTGGTACTGTCCATAGAAAAAAGCTGCATCGTATCCACCTGACAAAAGCTCAAAACTTCCGGTACATACGACAATAATTCTTCCGAAGAAAGTTCCGGAGTCAGCCCATCTTCTGTTCGCTTACAGGCAATCGTGCCGCCCGTCGCAAGCAGCAGAATCTTCTTTAATTTTTTCATCATGAAATCCTTTCATTTCTATTCTATATATGATACCAAGGTCAAAAGGTACAAAAGCACGGAATCTTGCTCACAGATGATGAACAGACTTTTTTCGTTCTCATATGTTCCCAAAACAACACTGCGCAAAAGCTTTTTATAGATGCAAAAGTCCCTATAAAATAAAGGTTTCTATAAAAAGTTTCCTATAAAAAATTCTCCATAAAAAGTTCTCTATAACGCAAAAAACCGGAATCAGCCGATAACTGATTCCGGTTAACAGGGGTGAAAGGAGTCGAACCTTTCTCTGAGGTTTTGGAGACCGCCATTCTACCGATGAACTACACCCCTGTATCCGTCAGGCTCAAGCCCGACTGTGATATAATAGCATAGTCAACGATTAATGTCAAGCCCCATTTTTTCCTTGTTTGTGTCAAGTAATCATTGGCAACTTTTCCTTTGTGTTTTCTTAATGATA
>CAZTHP010000075.1:0-6696 GCA_964613155.1 uncultured Lachnospiraceae bacterium
GATATCACCTTTCAAATGGTTTGTCAACAACTTTTTTCATTTTTTTGCAAAAAAGTTGTTTGTCGTAAATTTTCAAAGTAAATGCAACCCCTCCTGCCCGCCTCAAACATGAAAGTTACTTATTCTGAATGAATGACATTGAAATCACTTTTACATTTGAGCAAAGGTGATTTTCCCTCATCGTTACCGTACAGCTTTCCTAAAAACACTCTACACGCTGTATTTACTGCTTCTCCCTTCTTTTCTTCCTTTAAAATATTTTGGAACTTCTTAAAAATCCAACAAAATTTATAACCAGTAGAACCGCCTATTCAAAACTACTTCAACTTTACTACTTCAACTTTACTACTTCAACTTTACTACTTCAACTTTACTACTTCAACTTTACTACTTTAGCTTTATCACATTAATTTTAAATCAGATTATAATACATCTATCAAATTTTCTTATTACTTGCTTATTTTTCTATGCTATTTTTTATGAACGCAAAATAAAAAGGTCTAAAAACACATGAAAACAAACTCACGTGCTTCTAGACCTCTGAATCCAGCTATTTCTTTCTTACGTTACTGTAATTAAAGAAAAACAACACAAATCCTATGGTTTATGACGCAAAGACACCTTTATACATTTTTTTAATTTGCTCATCTATAATTCAAGTAGATTCAATCAAGAACAAAATATCCTCCCGCTTCAAAATTGATTAAGCGAAAAATTAAAAACGAAACCGTAACGTTCAAAAATCATATTGTGAACTACATCGGCAATTGAATAACCGAGAATTCCCGCTTTCTATCCTAAAAAACGGATAAGAAAACAGCCGCCAGCAAATTGTACTTATAGCAAAATGCAGCAATCGGATCAGCTAAGATCAATTGCAATAAATTTTCACCCCAACCAAAATTATTGGCGAAAACAATTGCAATCATAATGATCCAAACGATTACTAGTCCCTTTAAAAAGCCTGCTGCGACTCCTACTAAGCGGTTAATTTGCTTGAGTACCGGTATGTGTTCCACAATTTTGAATGTTATTGATACTATTTGCAAAAGAATGAAAATAATCAAAAATGTAAGGACAAATGCACAGATTCGAACACTTCCTGCTGCTATTGCACGAGCTGTATATTCAATAAATCCATTTGCACCATATTTCTCATAATCAGCTTCTGCGTTATTTTGGCTCAGTGCATCTTTCCAGAATGACGGTAAATTCAATTGGTCAATGACTTCTGACTGAATTTCTGCTGTCATTTGACTGCCGTTGCTATTTATTTCCTGAATTTGTTCCTCTAAATACGAACTTACACGTTGTTCAATATATTGATTCAAATGAATTTGATCTGTCAATCCGCCTGCTATCACGGGATTCAAAAAATTCGATAACAAAATCGCCACTGCGATGCATCCAACAGACCAAATTGTACGCAGCCCACCCTGTGCAGCACCTAGTACCGTGCAAAATAAAAGAATAGCGATTACTGCAATTCCTGCTTCCATCCCAGCACCTCCTGAATCATATACGCAACACCATCCTCTGTGTTGCATTTTGTTATTCGATCCGCAATCTGCTTAACTGCATCCTCTGCATTGCCCATAGCAACACCAATACCTGCTGCCTGAATCATTTCCCGATCATTTCCCTGATCGCCAAAAACCATAATTTCATCCATCTGCAGCCCTAAATAATCTGCAAGTTCTTTCAGCCCAACTGCTTTTGTAACCCCCTTAGCGGTTGCTTCAATATTTACCGCTAAAGAAGTGGTGATTTTCAAATGTACAAACTTCTGCTGAAACTGCTCATAAAATTGTTCTTTCTGCTCTGCATTCAAAAACCGCACACTAATTTTTTCAATATCCTGCGTAGTTTTCAAATACTCTCTGGGATTTTCTAAGATCACGCAATTTGAAAGGAGCATTTTCTTCGTTCCCTCCGAAACATCCATCTGCGCTACATTCTCATTCCAATCGGGTGCAACAAACCGCTTCCCTTGATGAAAAAAATCTACAATCAGATTCTGAGATTGCGCATAATCATAGAATTCCAAAACTTCTTCCGGCTGCATAGTATGTTTGGCAATCACATTTCCCGTCGTCACATCCTGCACAATAGCTCCATTTGATAAAATTGCATATTGAACAAATGGAAGCCATTCGAAGATTTTTTTCATACCAGAATGCGGTCTTCCTGTAGCTGGTACGATTAAAATCCCCATTTCCGAAGCTCTGCTCAAAACTTCCCGATTCACCTTTGAAATCGTTTTATCTGGAAGAAGCAGCGTTCCATCTAAATCAGCAGCAATTAACTTGATTTTTGTTTTCATCCTATCACAATCAGCCTTTCCTTATGTAGTTACCCAGTCGAATTCCAGCCTATTCACTTTTTCAATCTACTTCTTTTGAAGCAAACGGCTTTCTAAATCCACTTTTTTCGAAACAATTGACTTTCTGAATCTGCTTTTTTCGAAATAATTGACTTTCTGAATCTGCTTTTTCCGAAATAATTGGCTTTCCGAATACACTTTTTTCGAAACAATTAGCTTTCTGAATCTGCTTTTTTCGAAATAATTGGCTTTCCGAATCCACTTTTTTTAAAGCAATTGGCTTATTCAATCGATTTCTTTTGAAACAAGCAGCTTGTTCAATTCTTTTCTTTTTGAAGCAATCGACTTGCTCAATTTTTGATTTTCAATCCCAATTTAATTCTTAATCAAATTGATTTCCAGTATTATTTGCTTTCTAAATCAATTCACTTTTTCAATCAATTCACTTTTGAATTAATTTGTTTTTTTCACTTAATCCATGTGCCAATCAAAATGCTTATCTTTTAATAAATATGCATGTTTTTTGTTGTATCGATCCATAATTTTATCAAAAGGATTTCGTTTCTGCGCTTTTTCAATCGCATCATCCGCCATTTTTTTGGCATGATTGAGAGAAAGTGGAACATTTTTCGTCTGCATTTCCTCTGCTAACACAGCAATTGTCATATAAGCCATTTCATCTACTTGATATCCCTGTTCTTTAGCCCAGGCAATCAAACATTCACGAAATTCTGTTTGCGATAAATTTTCATCAGGATTTTGTATCCGATCAAGAATTGTTGCTTCTTTTTGAACAATTACCGTCTCGACATCCACCTCACTTGCGGATTCCGATTCTGCGTTTCTCTCCCCGTTTGCACTCGTTTGATTCGCTTCAACTGTTTCTTCTAATGTTACTGCATCCGTTTCGTTTTCTTCCTCGTTCTGTTTCAGAACGTCGTCTTCACCGGTTTCCGTGGCAGTATTTGCGTCAGTTGCTTCCATGGACTGCATAGCTTCCATTTTAACTTCCGTTTCAGTTTCCACAGTTTCTGCTTCTTTTTCTACATATATCTCAGATTCTTCTACCGACTCTGCTTCCACTGCTTCCACAGTTTCTGCTTCTTCTTCCACAGGCATCTCAGTTGCTTCTACCGACTCTGCTTCTACTGTTTCCGCTGTTTCTGCTTCTTCTTCCACAGGCATCTCAGTTGCTTCTACCGACTCTGCTTCCACTGTTTCCGCTGTTTTCACTTCTTCTTCCACAGGCATCTTAGCTTCTTCTACTAACTCTACTTCCACTGATTCCGCTGTTTCTGCTTCTTCTTCCACAGGCATCTCAGTTGCTTCTACCGACTCTGCTTCCACTGTTTCCGCTGTTTCTGCTTCTTCTTCCACAGGCATCTCAATTGCTTCTGCTGACTCTGTTTCTACCGATTCCGCTGTTTCTGCTTCCGCTTTAACTTGTATCTCATTTTTTTCGACTGATTCTGTTTCAACTTGTTTGAAAGCTCCCGCTTTTCCTTTTGTAAACTCTGCTTCGATTGGTTCTGCCGTTTCCATTTCCATCTGCTCTGCAGTTCCTGCTTCCGCTTTTATTTCGGTTTCTTCAACAGACTCTGCTTCACTTGATTCAACTGTTTCTTTTTCTTCCAAATTCGGTTCGACCTCTTCATCCTGATACACCGGATTCGGATACGGATCTGATTTCACAAATTTTTCCAATTCATCAGCCAATTGTCCACTTTGATAAGCACTGTCCGTTGTTTGGAGTAATGTTTGGATTTCTTCACGCACATCCCGAAGTACTTTCAACTCATAAAGTCCTTTAATCTGCGCAGAGGTTAATGAATCTAATTCGTCGTCATCCAGCATATCCAATTCACTTAACATTCTTTCTTCAACGTCTTCTGCATAAGCTTGCGAATCACGTCCTAGTGTTATGTATTCAATTTCTTCCGCTCCTTCTTCTACTTCTGCGAAATCTTCTTCCGGCTGTAAGGTCTTTTTAAAATCTGATGCCATACGTCCAAAGGCAGAAAAAATCCCCTTATTGTTTTGATTGGGAGCATATTCCGTTTTCTGTTTTTCTATTTTTTCTTCAACATCAGACGGCAACTGTTCGAAAATAATCCGATCCTCTTTATTTTTTTCTACTTGCGCATAACGATCCGTAGTTTTTAAAGCTTGTGCGATTTTATCTTCTCTGGATTTTTTTTCTTCTTCCTGTTTTTGTTTTCTTAAACGCGCAGCTTCTTCTGTCTGATAAAGCTTCTCCTGCATCATTTTCTGCGTTGCCGTTTCTGCGTTCCAGCCACCTTCGCGATCTTTTGTATCATTTTCTGCATATGCCTGATATTTTGCTTCGTATCCTACTCGATAGTCATTTTCTTCTCTTGCTCGGTATCCTGCTCCTTCTCCTACTTGATAATCTGTTTTTTCTCTTGCTTGACATTCTGCTTCTTCTCTCGCTTGACGCTCTGCTTCTTCCCTTGCTTGACGCTCTGCTTCTTCTCTCGCTTGACGCTCTGCTTCTTTTCTCGCTTGACGCTCTGCTTCTTCTCTTGCTTGACGTTCTGCTTCTTTTCTCGCTTGACGTTCTGCTTCTTCTCTTGCTCGACGTGCTTCTTCTGCTCTGCGTTTTACAGCATCCAAAATTGCAATTTCGTCTTCTGAGAGACCTATTGTTTTTTCTTTTAACTGTACCGCTTTTTCTACATATTTTCCATGCCCAAAAAGACAAATTAATTCATGGCAAACAGCAGCACATTCTTGGTTTTGATAGTTTTTATGATAAAGCTTTGCTAATTCATATGCCCAACGTTCTTCAAAATCAGTTTCTTTGTATTTTTCGAGATAATAAATTCTTTCCTCCAGACTTCCTTTTGCCGAAGTTGTGATCTGATAACGCATCAAATATGAAATACTGCTTTCCGGCCATTCATTTTCATATTGCAGACACAAATCTACCGCATGTCCGATATCACCTGTTTCGATGCATAATTCAATCAATTTCTGCATCATATTACGACCCGTAATTCCATGGATATCATAGTAACTCAATAATGTATCTTTCGCTGCTCTTTTCTCTCCAAGATGTTCATAAGCTTCTACAATATCTAAAATCAATAACCCATTATTGATACGATCCAATCTTAAATCTTGAGCCATTTTTACGACTTCTTTATATCTTCTTTCCCGCATTAATAAACGAACAGTCTTCGCTGCCCGGCTGATATCCTGTTTTTCCACAATATTTTCATTCCCTTCCCAGATATGATTTATGACCCGCAATCTTAATGAACTCCCGTTATCTGAAATTAATAGACTTTTTACTTTACAGATTTTCATTACCTATTTCTATAGTGTTCATTCCCTACGAGTATTCATTCTTACTTACAAGTCTCCATTCCCTACGAGTATTCATTCTCACAAGTGTTCATTCTCCACAAGTGCTTCCTATCCGTGAACATCTCATATCTACAAATCTTTCATATTCATAAATACTTTACATTCACAAGTCTTTTATACCCATATGCGTTTCATATCTACAAGTCTTTCAGATTCATAAATGTTGATTCCGGCAGTTCAAAAATTCAAACGATCCAAAAGCACTTCTATCCAGTGCTCGATGCCAAATGTTTTTTCCAGTTTAACACAAAAAGGGTACTTATAAAAGCACCCTTCCTTCTAAAGCTCGCAATAATGTTACTTCATCAATATATTCCAGATCGCCTCCGACCGGTACGCCACTGGCAATTCGCGTTAATTTAATTCCTGCGGGTTTTACCAGCTTGCTGATATACATAGCAGTGGCTTCTCCTTCCAGGCTTGAATTTGTTGCGATGATCAGTTCATCGACATCTCCTGCCAAACGTGTCATCAGTTCTTTCAGTTTAATATCGCCAGGTCCGATTCCCATTGAGGGCGAAATCGCCCCATGAAGCACATGATAGACTCCTTCGTAACGACCTGTTTTTTCATATGCTGCCAAATCTCTTGAATTTTCCACTACCATAATCTGCTTATGGTTTCTTGCCGGATTTCTGCAGACGGGACATAATTCATCGTCTGTCAAAGTATGACAGCAACTGCAATAACGAACTTTCTCTCTTGTTTCCATAATCGTCTTGGACAGCTTTTCCACTTGTTCTTTTGGTAAATTAATAATATGAAAAGCTAATCTTTGTGCAGTTCTGTTCCCAATACCTGGCAATTTCGAAAGTTCTTCAATTAACGCATTGATCTGATTTCCGTAATAGTTCATAAATCAATACCTTTCGTTTATTTTGGGCACCCCACTGCCAAAGGCAGTGGGAGAAGTCTTATGCCTTTGTTATAAACTCATACACGATGGATTTCTCATAGCCATCCTGATTATCTATTTCACCACG
>CAZTHP010000075.1:6796-13699 GCA_964613155.1 uncultured Lachnospiraceae bacterium
TAAACTCATACACGATGGATTTCTCATAGCCATCCTGATTATCTATTTCACCACGTCTGAGTACCCATCTAACCGAATACCTACCTAAGCAGCGATTCTTACAGACCCAGACCCATGCCTCCTGTAAACTGTCCCATTGCTTTTGATGCATCTGCATCAACTGCACGAATCACTTCATTCATAGCTGCTGTGATCAGATCTTCTAACATTTCGATATCATCGGGATCGACAACTTCTTCGGCCAGTTTTACAGAAATAACTTCTTTTTTACCGGACATTTTGACTTCTACTGCTCCGCCGCCTGCTTTTGCAGTATACTCTTTTTCATCCAGAGCTTTTTTGGTTTCTTCCATCTGTCTCTGCATCTTCTGAGCCTGTTTCATTAAATTATTCATGTTAGCGGGCATACCACCGCCAAATCCACCTCTTTTTGCCATAATGTTCTCTCCTTATTTGATATTTCATAAATTGCATTGCATATGAGCAAATCTCTACACAAAATTCTAGATAAAATCCAGCTTAGAATTCCTGCATATCTGATATACTATTATTCTTCCTCTATTGCAATACCCTGAAAAACAGACTGCAGCTGTTCTTCGCTGATAAATTGATTTCTAATACCACTTTCCCGCAATTCAAATCGAAATTCACATTCAATTCCTGTGATTTTCTGTGTAACGTCTTTGACTGCTGCCAGATAAGGGGTTCTTGCTCCAATAGCATAATACTTTTCGTCCGAAAATACAATACAAAATCCGCTGCCATTTTGATCAGGTTCGATTTCCGCTTTCTGCATCGCAATTTGAGCAGAATGTGCCGTCAAATTTGATAAAATCTTAGACCAATTTTGCTGAAGGATCTGATATTTCCCCATCTGATCTGCTGGAATTGAAATTTCGCAATTTCCAAAACCCGTTTCTTGACCCGAAGACAGATTGGAAAAAGAATCCATCCCGTTCCCATTTGCCATCCCCGGAAAAGAAGAATTCCCGGAAGCCGTTTGAGAATCAGATGCACCAGCCCCCATGCTGCCGTTTGCACTGCCGTTGACACTGCCATTTATACCATTTCCAACACTAGCAATTGCTTCGGCCGGCAAATAACCCTGCGCCAATTTTTGTTCCAAAATTTCCAATCGGTTCAAGACAGAATCCAGATTATATTCCGTCTCCGGTCGTATTAATTTAATAAATGCCATTTCCAACAATACACGTTTATCTGCGGCTGAACGAATTCTTCCAGACAATTCCGAAAACACCCGAATATAACGAAGCAATGTTTCTTCGCTGATCCTGCGGCTCATACGCCCCAATTCTAACAATTCGTCTTCTGAAACTTCCAACGTGTCTGCATCCAAATCTGATGCTTTCAAAAGCATGACATTGCGCAGATACCAGATAAAATCACTGACTAACTGCCCCAGCTCGCGTCCTTGCATGACAATTTCATCAATCAAACCAATACAGTCTGCTGTGCGTCCATCAAGAGCGGCCTGCAGCAAACCGCCAAATAAATCGTAACTGGCAGCACCTAAAACATTCAGTACTTTCTCATACGTAAGAGTTTCTCCATAATGAAAGGCGATACACTGATCCAACAAACTGATGGAATCTCGCATGGAACCATCTGCTTTTCTGGATATATAACGCAATGCCCGTTCTTCGATTTCCACACCTTCACTGCGCGTCAATTCTTCCAGACGGGCCGCGATCACATCTGCTGAAATCCTTCTAAAATCATAGCGTTGACAGCGCGATAATACCGTAATCGGAATCTTGTGTACTTCTGTCGTCGCTAAAATAAAAATAACATGTTCCGGCGGTTCTTCCAGTGTTTTAAGCAATGCATTAAAAGCTCCTGTTGAAAGCATATGCACTTCATCTATAATGTAAACTTTATAATGCCCTTCTGTCGGTGCATAGCGGACTTCATCACGAATTTCCCGAATATTATCCACACCATTGTTTGAAGCTGCATCAATTTCCATGACATTCACGGAATTCCCCTGATTAACCGCCTTACACGCCGAGCATTGATTGCAGGGATTTCCATTGACCGGGCTTTCACAGTTTACTGCCCGCGCAAATATCTTTGCTACGGATGTTTTACCAGTTCCCCGTGTTCCGCAAAATAAATACGCATGCCCAATTCTGCCGGTGTTAATCTGATTCCGCAAAGCCGAAACGATGGGATCTTGCCCTTTTACATCATCAAAAACCGGCGGTCTCCATTTTCTATATAAAGCTGTATAAGACATCGTCCATCCTTTCTATAATGTCAAGCCTTAAATCATTGATCTTTCAGGCTTTCCTTTCAATTCCCCCTATAAAACAGAGCCAAAAGTGTATGACAGTCATTGTATCTTGTACTGAACAGTCAAAAGAGAATACAGTGCCTACGCTGCGGTTCTATACCGGTTCATGCAAAAACAATTCTGCTTTCATACGATCGAGAATTTCCTGAATAACGATCACCTGCTCTTTTGCCGACATCTGTACATTGCGATTCTCTTTATATGCAAAACCAGGATTTTCTCCTCGTACAAATCGCATACGGCCTCCATAGTGCTGCATAAACGGCATGACTTTATTATTTTGCACGGGTGCTTTTGCCAACATTTTGATGGTAATTCCTTCCGGTCTTATCATTAATTCAGTAATATAATTTTCATGCGCTCTGGCTTTTATCCAAGCTGCCATTAAAAGATTTTCAACTGAGGCCGGCATCTCACCGAAACGATCGATCAGTTCATCCTGCATATCCATATAATCTTCTTTATTCTCAATCGATGCAATTTTTTTATACATCTCAAGTTTCTGTGCTTCATTACTGATATAAGAAGGCGGAATATACGCATCAAATAAAATATCCAGCTGCGTATCGAATGTTTGCAGCAAATCTTCTTCTTTATCGGACTTCAGATTTTTAATCGCCATATTTAACATCTTGCAATACAGATCATACCCAACGGCTTCCAGATGACCGCTTTGAGAGGCTCCTAAAAGTGTTCCTGCTCCACGGATTTCCAAATCCCGCATTGCAATTTTAACACCAGATCCTAAATCTGTAAATTGTCGAATTGCTTCCAGACGTTTTTCTGCCACCTCACGTAAGATTTTGCCCGGAGTATACGTCATAAACGCATAGGAAGTACGATTGGTTCGTCCAACGCGGCCTCTTAACTGATACAGCTGTGAAAGCCCCAAACGATCGGCATCTTGAATAATGATCGTATTGACATTGGAAATATCCAAACCGGTTTCAATGATCGTCGTTGAAACCAGCACATCAATTTCGCCATTTACAAAATCCATCATGATCCGTTCCAGCTCTCGTTCACTCATCTGCCCGTGAGCAAATGAAATCACTGCATCCGGCAGCAGCTCCTGCAAACGCGCAGTCGTAGAAACAATACTTTGAACTCGATTATAGACATAATATACCTGCCCACCGCGAGCCAATTCTCGATTAATTGCTTCGCGAATCAATTCTTCATCATGTTCCATTACATAAGTCTGAATCGGTGTTCGATCAAGAGGCGGTTCTTCCAGCATACTCATATCTCGAATACCGATCAAGCTCATATGAAGTGTTCGCGGAATCGGTGTAGCGGTCAAGGTTAAAACATCTACTGTATTTTTCAGCTGTTTAATCTTTTCCTTATGATTTACACCAAAACGTTGTTCCTCATCGATGATCAAAAGCCCCAAATCTTTGTAAATTACATCCTTCGAAAGAACACGATGGGTGCCGATTACAATATCGACCTGACCTTTTTGCAGTTCTTTTAGTGTCTTTTTTTGTTGCGCTGGTGTGTTGAAACGGCAAAGCAGATCAATTCGAATCGGATAATGACTCATACGCTGACGGAAGGTGCGATAATGCTGCTGTGCTAAAACTGTAGTCGGACATAGATAAACTACCTGTTTCCCATCCTGCACCGCTTTAAAAGCAGCTCGAATCGCAACTTCTGTCTTTCCAAAGCCAACGTCTCCGCAAACCAAGCGATCCATGATCTTACTGCTTTCCATATCCCGTTTGACAGCCTGGATTGCTTCTAGCTGGTCATCTGTCTCTGTATAAGGAAACAGTTCCTCGAATTCCGTCTGCCATACGGTATCCGGACTGAACTGATAACCCTTCTTCGACTCTCTTGCCGCATACAAAGAAACTAATTCTTTTGCAGTCTGCTGAACAGCTCCCTGCACTTTTGCATGGGTCTTCTTCCATTCTTTTCCACCAAGCCGATTCAGCTTCGGAACCTTTTCTGCATCAGAAGATGCATATTTTTGCACACGGTCAAACTGCGTAATCGGCACATACAGATTGCCGCCCCCAGCGTACTCTATCTTCAAATAATCCCGTGTTACTCCACGGCTTTCCATCTTCTGTACGCCCCGGTAAATACCAAGTCCATAGCTTTCATGTACGACATAATCTCCCAACGTCAATTCATGGAAGCTGCTGATTGCCTGACCTGAGTACGCATGTTTTTTCTTACGCTTCTTTTTGCGCATACCAAACATGTCATTCTCCGTGATCACAACAGCATGAAGCTCCGGATATTCAAATCCTCTCGCTAATGTCCCTGTGGTGATCAAAATACGCCCCACAACCGGATAAGCATCGGCATCTTCCCGGTAATCTGCTGCCAGCATATAGTCATTGCGCAGATTTTCTGCCAAACGCTTTGCCCTCGTACGAGAAGCTGACACCAAAACAATCCGATACTGATTTCGGCACCACTTTGCCAGATCGCCCGTCAATTCTGCAACTTGATTCTGATAACGATTCACATTACGAGACAGAATTGTTGCGTGGTAGCTGGTTGTCACCAAAGAATCTTTTTGCTCCAGACCGCCAAGTACCGCCAAAGTATGCTGCTCCATATGCCAAACAACATCCTTCTCCAGCATCAAAGCATGCATCTGTCCCGGAAGGATATATCCTTTCTCCAAACGCATCTTCATACTTTCCTGAAACTCTTTTGTAATCGCAGTTATTTTTTCCTGAAGGCGAACGGGTTCATCCAAAAATACACAAGTGCTTTCGGGAAAATATTCCAAAAACGATACGGTATCTTCAAAAAAATAGTTCATGAAACCATTTACTGCACCAGTGATCATTCCAGATTTCATATCTTCTGCCAGCGAATCGACCATCTTTCTCAAACGATAAGCTTCCTCTGTGCGCATCTGTTTCCGCAAAGACTGTTCACAGGCAGTACATTCCTCCTCAATCCGCCGCAGCCCAGCATAAACACTGCCTTCATCCAATACCACCTCTGACGCGGGATAAATCCGAATCGTTTCCGTAGATTCCTCCAAAGAACGTTGACTATCCTTATCAAAATAACGCAGCGTATCTACTTCGTCATCCCAAAACTCAATTCGAACCGGATTCTCCTCTGTTAACGTAAAAATATCCAGAATCCCGCCACGAATTGAAAACTGCCCCGGTGAGGAAACACGACCGCATCGCTCATATCCCATATAGACCAACTGCTGCTTCAAATGGTCGATATCGACAATATCTCCTGCTGAAATCTCCAGTGTATTAGCCCGAATCCGAGAAAGGGGCACCAAAAAGTCCATACACGCATCGACCGTCGTTACAATCGTTCCTTTTCCGTACTCCAAAATCCGGCTCAATACCATCATTCGCTGTGCTGTAATCTCATTCCCCTGAATATCTGCATTAAAAAACAGAAGATCTCGTGCTGGATAATACCAGGCATCTGTCCGAAAATTGCGCAGATCTTCACAATATTGACGAGCTTTTTGTTCATCTGCTGTAATCAGAATCTGGAAATCATATCCCCGACCAAATGCCTGTACCATATGGGCTTTCGAAGCATCGATGCATCCAAAAATCCCCACGGCACCTTTTGAACCCTTTTTTTGTTCCGCCAAGGCACGGCGTACTGCCGAATACTCTCCCGATTCTTCCAGAAAATCACTCCAATGCTTCATGACCTGAATCCTTTTTCTCTTTCTTCTCTTTCTTTTTATTATAGAGATTCATTGCTGCCTGCGGACCTTCCGCTAAAAATGTTTCTACCGCATGAGAAGCCGTCTCAACTGCTTCTTTCATGATTGCAAGATCATCTCCGTGGAAACGTCCTAATACAAAATCCACCAATTCCTCTCGTGAAGGCTCTCCTACCCCCACTTTAATACGAGGAAACTCTGTCGTTCCTAAATGTGAAATAATGCTTTTCACACCATTATGACCGCCTGCACTGCCTTTCTTGCGAATGCGAAGCTGTCCAGTCTCTAAGCTGATATCATCGAAAATCACCAAAACCTCGTCAAGCTCCGGTTTATAGAAATCAAAAGCCGCCCGGAGACTTTCGCCACTTAAATTCATATAGGTTAAAGGCTTCAGCAGCAGAACCTGCTGTCCATTGATCACACCTCTGCCGGTCAGTCCTTTAAACTGCTTTTTATCTACACGAATATTATGCGCTTCTGCCAACGCATCAATTACAGAAAATCCAACATTATGCCGAGTGCCTTCATACTTTGCTCCCGGATTTCCAAGTCCTGCTATAATATACATTCTTTTTCCTTTCTTTAATACCCTAACGACAAAAATTCGATCTTCTTATGCGCAGCCAATTCCTCACATTCATCACAGCTTTCTTAGCAATCTTCTTTGTGAACTACATCGGCAAGCGTCAATTAAATAACCGAGGATTCCAGCTTTTTATCCTAAATCGTATCACAATTGCCGCAAGTCCACCAACTGCCCAAACTTTCCTTACCTTCTGAACAGCTTTCCGGTTTCCTGCGTATCTGTCACAGCCTTTCTAGCAATCATCTTCCTAAATCGTATCACAATTGCCACAAGTCCACCAACTGCCCAAACTTTCCTTACCTTCTGAACAGCTTTCCGGTTTCC
>CAZTHP010000076.1:0-13250 GCA_964613155.1 uncultured Lachnospiraceae bacterium
GCTTATTAATTCCATATGAATTACTTACTAGTCAACTTAATAAGTCATATGAAATCACTTACTAGCCTGCTTGTTAATCTATACGAAATCGCTTACTAGCCTGCTTGTTAATCTATACGAAATCGCTTACTAGCCTGCTCACCAATCTAAATTAAATTGCGTACTAGTCTGTTTTTTAATCCGCTAACCTAAATCTAACTTTAATTAGTGTTTTTAGTATTTTCTGAACCAGACACACTTGGTGCTAACTTATCATTATTATCTCTAATTTCATCATTCTGCATTCCATAATTTTTAGTACTGGATTCACCGATATTTTTATTCTTTGTACGATTCTTCTGTGAATTGTTATTAAGGCTAGTATTATCCTTTCCTGTATTCTTTTCATTCAAATTATCATCTGTATCATATTCCGGCAAACCACCCTCTTCTACATCCTTATTGTCGACATCATTATTGCGAATGCCATCTAAAGCACCCCTGTTCAGATCATTCTCTGTATTATCATTTGTATAAGTTTCTATATCGTTATCTACATTACTATCTATAGTATTATTCTCCATAGTATTATCCTCTACATTATTGTCCATTCCACGATCTGAATCCTTACCGGTAGTTTCATCCATATAATCTTTTTTTCTATCCTCTGTATCATCTTTTAACGAATCTTTATTATCCTTATCACGATCCGTTTCATCAGTAAGATCATCCCATCCACTTTCTACCGCTGACTCTGTATCTTCTACCGCACCACATGCAGATAAAGAAAACATCAAACAAAGCAGCAGCATAAGCATTGCCACATTTTTAATACCTACTCTCAGCCATTGAGTTCCAATCTCCGTTTTTATTCCCCTTACTGTTTCCATTAATCTTCTGCTTCGTATTGTTTTTTCGGATTTCATTCGGGTTTCAATTTGTGTTGTTTTTTCAGTTTTCGCAGACTTTTCGGTTTCTTGTCGGTTTGCAGTTTTCGCTGACTTTTCGGTTTCTTGTCGGTTTGCAGTTTTCGCTGGCTTTTCAGTTTCCGTTCGGTTTGCAGTTTTCGCTGACTTTTCGGTTTCCGTTCGGTTTGCAGTTTTCGCTGACTTTTCGGTTTCCGTTCGGTTTGCAGTTTTCGCTGACTTTTCGGTTTCCGTTCGGTTTTTAGTTTCTGCTAAATCTTCACTCATATTTTCACAACATTCCTCACCATTCTTTAGACATGCATCAATCTTTTCTTTTTCATCAACTTTCAGATTTTTATTATAACTTCCACTGCAATTGACAAGTTTGTTCATATTCAATTGATCCTTCCCTTCCTTTCCTATCTCTGTATTTTTATAGTTCTATATCTCCATTCTCCACAATATGACACAATACGATAGGAATTTTATAGACTTTTGTTCGTTGCTTTCGCTTAATATTAAAAGTGGAAACCTGATACAGATTTCCACTTTAGCATGTCCAAATTATTTGATTTTATTCCAGTACTATGAGTTTTTTGCTTAAGTTAAGCAACTTCTTGATTCCCTTTTAAGCTAGTATCTTATGAATAAGCCATTAACCAAACTAACTCAATTATATCCGGCTAGATTAGTCACATCAGTTTGATTCGCTAAGTCAGTTTAATTCGCTATATCAGCTTGATTCGTTATGTCAGTTTAATTAACCCAGTTTGATTTTCAGCATTTCTTTAATTGCTTCTGCACATTTCTCCATTCCAAGTCTTCCGCTGTTTAAAATCAGATCATATGCTTTGGGATCTTTCCACTCCTGACCGCGAGAATAGTATTTATAATAATCCGAGCGATATTTATCTGTCTTCAAAATCAATCGTTCTGCTTCTGCATCATTTACGCAAAGACGCTCTTTTACGTTCTCTACACAGTAATCCATATCCGCTTCGACAAATACACTTAAGACATTTGGACAATCTTTTAACGCAAGATTTGCACATTTACCGATAATAATGCAGGATTCTGTCTCTGCTAATCTACGTATCAGTTCTGCCTGAATATTAAACAAATTATCATCCGAAACAAATTTTTTATCTGTCGGCTTTGCAATGCGATTGATATTCGGAAAACCTGCTAATTTTTTCTGAATGTAAGAACCTCTTAATTTTTCATCTACCTGTGCAAAAAGCTGCTCGCTGATACCACTATAATCAGATGCCATACGAAGCAGCTGATCTTCATAACAAGGAATTCCTAATTCTTCACTTAAATTAATACCTATTGTTTTTCCGCCGCTTCCGAACCCACGTGAAATTGTAATTACATAAGGTTTTTCCATAATTTGCCCTCCCTTTTATACATGATTTACGTAAAACACTCAAATTCCAACGCCAAATTGTTTCTCATTCCCCTTCTCCTATTCTCTTTTTCTAGCAGCTTCCGATCAGAATCATATACAAATCCTGGTATTAACATGGAATCGAGCCGCTCGCTGATCCCACTTTGGCTGAATAATCCTTTGAATAGTTACTTATAGAAATACTTATAGAAACAAGAGACATCTCAAATCTGATATAGTATGATACCATCTATTCCGCTAGCTATCTTTGTCGCATCATTTAAGTTTTCACGAATAAACCACGTCCTACTCTGTAGTTACAGTATATCACATCTAGCCATCATAGAGGTAATTTTAGTTCAAAATATTTTTCCATAATGTGATAAAGTTCCATTCGATCCTGAATTTCTCTTTTCGTCACTTCACCATTTTGAACAATTGTAAAGATATTCCCTAAAACACCAATACTTCCTTCCTCTGTTCTGCGATTTAAAAATGGAATTTGTGTAAAAATCGATTCCGGACAGCTACCACAATATTCATTGTTTGGAATAAATGTAACATTCTCCTGAGGCATTGGATAGAACTGCAATACATCTTCCAAAACACCATTGGATGTAGTACGACTAACTGTCCACCAATATTCATCTGCTTGATTCATATGATACGTTTCACCATGCATGGTTCTGGAAAATCCATCTTCCATCAACAAAAGTCCTGCGGGCATCGGTCCGCCAAAACCTACATCGTAAAAATATTTTTTGCCTTCCCACTCTACAATATTGACACGATGCAATGTCGGTGGAATTTCTTCTTTATTACGAATGATACGTCCCATACATCCATATGCATGATATCCCAAATCTTTTAAAAGTTGAGTAAACAAAGCGTTTAATTCAAAGCAATAGCCTCCTCTATGCTGTACAACTACTTTTTCAAACAAAGCAGGAATTTCTAAAGAAACTCTTTTGCGCAATACGTAGGAGTCCATATTTTCAAATACAACATTCTGCTGATGGGCATAGATCAAATTGTCCAAATATTCAAGATCTGCCTGTTTAGGAAAATCTGCCTTTAAACGCTTTAAATAAGCCCCTACATCCGGAATTGGTAAATATAACTTATCGTACATCATTTTTCCTCCTAATTTTTTGGTCATTTTGTCTATTTCCGTTTTTAATTATCAAGTTTTTTTAGTATATCAGACACTTTTTCTTTTCGCAACTGCTTTTCCTTTCGCGCACGATTTTTAGCATTTTTTCATAGTTCAGTGTACAAAATGTCGAAATCAAAACCAAAAGATATGAACTTTGTGCGGATTTACCTGAAATGAACTTTGATTTATACTGATTACAGATTAATCGTGATGAGTAAAGATTGTACAATCAAAAACGCTTATTAAAAAGCATCTATCAAAAACAAAGAAAGCCATCTGTCATCTGGAAACGATTTTGTTTCACGGCAAACAGTTTTTCACAACGAGAGAAGGAGAGTTTTCATAATGAGTAACGAAAAGAAAACAAGGAACGGCTTAAGTAAAGCCCTCAAAATATTTTATGGTGTCGGTGACTGCAGTTTTACACTGATGACCAACGTAGAAAGTTATTTCTTCAATTTCTTCCTGACCAACCTTGCACAATTTGGTCTTGGCACTGTATCTTTTATTACTACTACCGCAAGTGTAATTGATGCCTGTCTGTCTTGGATTTATGGTGCGATCCTGAATAGTATCAAACCGAAAAAATGGGGTCGTTATCGTTCTTGGCTGATTTTACTGCCCTGGATAGTACCTTTCTTATATGCATTCCAGTTTATCAAACTGAATGATGGACCTCTTGGTGTTGCAGTTATTATCATTGCTGCTGTAGCCAGCCATATCACATGGAATTTCCCTTACGTTGCAAACGTATCAATGATTTCAGTAGCTGGTAAAACACCTGATGATCGTTCTCAGCTTGCTTCTACTAGAGCTGCATGGGCAAACTTTTCAAAAGTTATTTTCTCTTACGTAGCAACTCCTCTGGCAGCAATTTTTGCTGGTATTATCGGTGAAACAAATCAGTACGGTGCTGTTGCATTCGTATTAGGCTGCATTATGGCAATTATGTACTATGTACACTTCAGAATGTTTGATGGCTACGAAGAAGTTGAAGTTGTCACCGAAACAGCTACTAAAAAAGACAAAACAAAAACAAGCCCTGTTGACCTTCTGAAATCTTTAGTTCAGAATCCTCCGCTGATCGCATTAATGATTGCCGATCTTGCAAAATTTATGTTTAACTTTGTTTGCGCTGGTGTTGCTATTTATTACTTCACCTACGTAGCAAAAGATGCAGGTATGTTAGCAAATTATCTGGTAATTACAAACATCCTGTGTGTAGTTGGTTCTTATTTATCCAAGAATCTGGCTAAAAAATTGTCTACTCGTATCACAGCAATCGTTACATTCTTTGCTATGGCTATTGTACTGATTGTTGCAAACTTCACATACAGCAACGTTACCCTGGTTGTAATTTTAATGTCCGCTGCTCAATTTGGATATGGTATTGCTTACGCATGTACACCTGCACTTTACGCAGATACCATCGTTTATGCAGAATGGAAAACTGGCAAAAATGCTACTGGCTGGATCAGTGGTCTGCAGAACGTTCCTCTGAAAGTTGGCGTTATGACAAGAGGTATCATCATCTCTGCATGTCTGGCTATGGCAAACTTTAGCGCTGATATCGATCCTGCTTCTGCATCTGTAGAACTGCAGAAAGGTATCTGTATGGCATTTATGGTGATTCCTGCATGCGCTTTAGTGATCGCTGGTTTATCACTGCTGATCGGCTTCCGTCTGACAAAAGAAAAAGTAGAACAGTATCAGGCAGAAATCGCAGCTCGCGGCTAATTAGCACAATTATCATCCAGGAGGAATCATGAAAAAATCCCAGATTGTTGGCGCATTTTTGTCCATACTAATCTTAATTGGGATGCATTTCGTTCCGGAAAGCATCGGCTTAAGCCGAACTGGAATACACACATTAGGGGTTCTAATAGCAGTCATACTGGCACTGGTGTTAGAACCTCTGCCTTTAGGAATAACTTGCTTACTAGCAATTCCCTTAATGGTTCTATTCGGTGTAACACCCAATCTTTCTCAGGCTTTATCCGGTTACACGCACTACATCCTGTTCTTCGTACTGGTATCATTTGGAATCTCGGAAGCAATTGCCCGCGTTCCTCTCTCAAACCGATTACTGGTACTTCTCATCAAACTATTTGGAACAAAAATTCAAAATATTTTATTTGCTTTCATGCTTTGTGCAGCTTTACTGTCTTCAATCATGTCAAATGTTGCAACAACCGCTGTTCTCATATCTGTTGTTGTAAATTTCTTAAATGTATATGAAAATGAAACAGAAAAGCGCCGCAGCGGAAAAGCCTTTATGATCGCCCTTCCGATTGCAAGCATGATCGGCGGAATGATGACACCAGCAGGAAGCCCTTTAAATATGTTGGGAATTGATTTTCTGGAAGAAGCCGGTATCCGTATTTCTTTCATCCAATGGATGGCCGTTGGTATTCCCATCGCAATCATTTCACTCTTAGCAGCATGGAAAATTACTATGGCAGTATTTAAACCTGCTGAGATTGATTCCGATTGCATTCAAACCTATATTCAAACATTGGATATACCCGCTCGATTAACTTTCAAAGAAAAATATGTCGGAATCTTAATTTCCATCTTATTTATTCTTTGGGTTTTATCATCCTGGTTCCCCGTATTAAATATCACAGTAGTCGGTATGATCGGATTTGCTTTTCTATTCATACCCGGAATCGAAATTTTCACATGGAAAGACTACTGTCAATCCGTAAGTTGGACTTCTTTCTTCTTAATTGGAAGCATGATGTCTCTGGGAAATGCATTATCTGCTAACGGTGTTAGCACCTGGCTAGTAGATCTGTTATTCCGTAATCAAATGAATCTTTCAGCACATTTTATTGTTGCACTCATTGCTTTGATTACATTCCTGCTTTTAATTCCGATTCCCATCGGACCAGCTTTAATCACAATGCTGGGAGGTCCTCTTGTTTCTATTGCCACTGTATGGGGTGTATCTCCTGCATTACTAATTCTTCCATTGGTTATCTGCGCATCTTGCTGTTTCCTGCTTCCGCTAGATACAGTACCGTTGCTCACCTATTCAACAGGATACTATAAAATGACAGATATGCCAAAGGCATCCGCTTTCATACAAGTTGTTATCCTAATTTGCACAGCAATTTGGATTCCTATTATCTTAAAGTTAATCGGATACATTTAGCATATGTGACATAGCGGTATGATATAAATGCATGATATAGATATGTGACATGGCAGTGTGACATAATGCTATATCATACAATAACATCCGCCTATATTATAATAGGATGCAGTATTATGATATCGCACCGTAACAGTGATATTAAAAAAATAAAGCGAGAACCTAGAAAACAACCTATAAAGTACAAAGTATAAAGTATAAAGCAAAAGCTGAAACAGTACGAAGTAACCCGTACTATAAAAAATACTGCAAATACAGCGCATAATGAGAACAGTACTCGAAAAATACGACGCATAACAAGTGCTGTACTCGAAAAATACGATGTCTAGCAAGTATTGGAGACTCAAAAAATACGACGTATAACAAGTGCTGTACTCAAAAAATACGGCACATAACAAGTGCTGGGGACTCAAAAAATACAACATATAACAAGTGCAGCACTTAATAAGTACAATATTCAATAAGTACAATCCATAACAAACGCAGCACTTAATAAAATTAATAACACAATAAATGTTATTACGATGAAAATCCCGAATAGTATCTGTGAAACTGCAAAACCACCTTGTTTGCATGAGAAAATTTACAGATACTAAACCGGGAAAGATAAGCCGATATATATGCGCAGGCTGATCACTTATATATAAAATGTTTCACGTGAAACATTTTATATGAAATACCAAACAACAATCAAGAAAAATTTTAAATCTGAGTTCAAGACATTTATATAGAAACCTAAACTTCAAAAATAAATGTCTAGCGTTCAGAATATTCAAAATAAAAGCTAAAGTAAAAAATAAAAATTTAGCCTTCACAAAGAAAACAAAACAAAGCAAAATCATCAGTATAAATCTGAGCACTTAAAAGTTGATACTTATATGATAGGAGAGTTGTCAAAATGTTAACTAAAAAACAGAACTTAATCGAAACTATGAAAGGCGGAAATCCTGACCGTTTTGTAAATCAATATGAGGCATTTGCCATGATCATTGGCAGCCCTTTTGCCGAACATAATCCTGCTCCTAAACGCGGTGAACTGAACGTTATCAATGCCTGGGGTATCAAAAAATCATGGCCTGAAAATGTTCCTGGAGCTTTCCCTGTTCACGATGAAGAAAGTATTGTATGTAAAGATATCACAAATTGGAGAGAATATGTAAAGGCTCCCAATGTTGTCTATCCTGCTGAAGCATGGAAACCTTATATTGAAAAAGCTGCTGCTGTTGATCGTAACGAACAGTTTGTTACTGCATTTATCGCACCTGGCATTTTCGAACAGTGCCACTACTTACTTGAAATTCAGGAATGTTTGATCAATTTCTATGAAGAACCGGAAGCAATGCATGAATTGGTTGACTATATTACAGACTGGGAACTGGCATATGCAGAAGAACTTTGCAAATATTTAAAACCGGATGCAATTTTCCATCATGATGACTGGGGCAGCCAGATTTCAACCTTTATTTCACCTGAAATGTTTGAAGAATATTTCCTGCCTGCTTATAAAAAAGTATATGGCTATTATAAGGAACATGGGGTAGAATTAATCATTCATCACTCAGATTCCTATGCCGCAACACTGGTTCCTTACATGATCGAAATGGGTATCGATATTTGGCAGGGTGTCATGAATTCCAACAACATTCCGGAATTAATCAAAAAATATGGCGGCCAGATTACCTTTATGGGCGGCATCGACAGTGCATCTGTAGATTACGAAGGATGGAGTAAAGAAGTAATTCAGAAAGAAGTAGAACGTGCTTGCCGTGAATGCGGAAAACATTACTTCATTCCCAATGCATCACAGGGACTTCCCATGAGTACATTCCCCGGTGTGTATGAAGCTTTAACAGAAGAAATTGACAATATGAGCAAAGTGATGTTTTAAAAATTTTTTTAAAAATTGGTAAGCTTCAATAACCCAGTGTATAGACAAACAATTGCAATAACCCAGTGTATAGACAAACAATTGCAATGACCCAGTGTATAGACAAACAATTGCATTGAAACTATCTAGACAAAGAAACAGTTTTAAACTACACAAATCAAAAAACTAAATGTCAACCACATCAGATTGACACTATTTTAAGCAATATAAAAATATAGATATGATAGGAAGGATTTTTTATGAGTACTTTTAATAATGATGAATTAAAAATTGTTGGAGAATATAGTATGCCCGGCATCTACGGCGCACCGGATGCCATTGTACCGAAATATAATTATCCCATTACACCCAAAGAAAATATGATTCGTATGCTGGAAGGCAAAATGCCTCTTTGGGTACCGAACCAGGACTTAGACAATAATGCAATCCAGCCTCTGGTAATGCCTGATGCTAGAGCAAGAAACTTTGGTGGAACTGATTGGTTTGGTATTGAATGGATGTATGAACCCAATACTAAAGCAGCTATGGTAAAACCTGGATTTAAACGTCTTTCCGACATCACAAATTGGAGAGAAGAAATCGTATGGCCCGACCTTTCTGCAATTGACTGGCAGAAAGATTATGAAGAAAACTACAAAGGTCGTATTGCAGAAGATCGTTTCAGCTACTTTGTTATCGTAAACGGCTTATTCGAAAGAACCGCTGACCTGACTTCCTTTGAAGATGCGTTCTGTGCACTTCTGGAAGAACCCGAAGAACTTACTGCTTTCTACGATAAACTGGTTGACTGGCATATTGAATTAATTAAGATTGCAAAAGATGTTTATCATACCGATATGATTCTTTTCCATGATGATATGGGAACTCAGATCAGCACATTCTTCTCTCCTGATCTGTATGAAGAACTTTTCCTGCCTCAGTACAAAAAAATCACACAGGCAGCTCATGATATGGGAATGTATATCACACTTCACTCTTGTGGATGTATTTCTTCACTTATGCCTCTGATCATTGAAGCTGGTTTTGATGCATGGGAAGGTCAGGACAGTGCGAATGATAAGAAAGCAATCATGGATGAATACGGAAAAGATCTGGCTCAGTGTACTTTATACGTAATTCCAGAAACTATGACAGATGAAGAAGCTGTTGCAGATATTCACAAAAAAGTGGATGAACTGGCTATGACCGGAAGATTTGCATGCCGTTTAAGAGATCCAAAGGGAAATCGCTCTGTAAACCTTGCAGAAGAATTATATCGTTACAGCAGAACAAAATATTTAGAACTTGCAAAATAAACTAAAAATAAGTATTTTACTTTCTAGCAGGGCATCTACGGATGTCCTGCCTTATTCGCATTGGGGGTATTATCTTGACAGCGAAAAAAATAAAAGAACAGAATCCAAATTTTATGCCACTAAAATTTCAGCTCAATATGCAAATTATTGCAGATGCTCTTGACCGTGAACTGAAAAAAATCGAATTTTATGCATCAGGAGATGCCTGTCGCTTGGAAGGAATCCGCCTTTATGATCCCCGTAAAGCATTAAACAACCAATACGTTTATTACGTTCTTAGTCGTGATGTAACTAAAGATTTTGCAGCTTATAAAAATACAGCCTTTATTGTATCAGGAAAAACTGACCCCTCGTATTTTTCATGGAACAGCCCTGTCATTCAGGTTCTAGATGAAACCAGTTTTTTAGAAATTTTCAATATGGTACAAGACCTATTTGAAGTCTATAAAAATTGGGACTGGAAGCTACAGCGTGCTCTTTACAGCTCTAAACCTCTGGATGAAATGATTCTCGCAAGTATTGAAATTTTCCGAAATCCAATGTTCATTCATGACACCAATTTTTTCATCTTAGCAGATCCAAAACATGCTCATGGTATGCTGGATTTTGCAACGGATCCTAGAACAGGTCGTGAAATGGTTCCCATGTCGCTTATTAATGACTTCATGGTAGACGAAGTTTATCTAAAAGGAATGCGTGCACATGGAGCAATTATGTATCCCGCTGAACAACGAGGCTACCAAATTCTCTATTTCAATTTATGGAATAATGGTCATTATGAAGGACGTATTCTAATCGATGAACTGGAATCTCCTATACAACCAGGTGATTTTTATGCACTGGAATATTTAGGGCAATTGGTAGAACAATGTATTAAAATGAAAAAGCTCATTTTAATGAGCATGGGAAATGATATTGAACAATTCTTTTTGGATTTTTTGGACGGAAAAATAGTAGAAGAACATTCTGTTATCCACTATTTAAATTTTCTAAGCTGGAATTTGTATGATCACTATCTTTGCCTCAGCATTGTATCGGATCAACAAGAATACAACACCGTATCTGCTTTGGCAACACTTGGACAAATCGAGGCACAAGTTTCATCTGGACATGCAATCATGTATGGAAATAGCATCGTTGTAATTGTGAATTTATCCTATTCCAATAGCACAGCTGCTGATATTTTAAGTAAATTAGCGATTATTTTACGTGACGGTCTTTTAAAAGTAGGTATCAGTTCGGAAATCACAGATTTCATGCTGCTTCCACAAGCTTATAAACAGGCAACTGTTGCACTGGACTTTGGTCGAATCAGCAGAAGCACATGCTGGTATTATTACTTTGATGACTATATGTTAGATTATATGATTGAATGTGCCAGCAAAGAAATCCCCATTCGTCTTCTTTGCACAGACTCGTTATATGAGCTACAAAAATATGATGCAGAAAATCATACGGAACTTTATCACACACTTTTGATTTATTTGCGCCAGAACCGTAACGTATTACAAACTTCTAAAGAGCTGTTTATTCATCGTAGTACTCTTACGTACCGCCTTGAAAGAATTTATAAAATTACGGGTATTGAACTCGATGATCCCAAAGAACGAATCAAATTATTGATTTCCTATTACATGTTAGAAAGAGAAATATAAAAAGAGAATCCCCCAAAACTAAAATCTAAAACAAGCAAGCATTAAACATTATAGTTTCTCTAAAACGTATTTAAAAACCCCAAAAATGTTTCACGTGAAACATTTTTGGGGTCCAAAGACACTTATACTACTTTTCAATTCAATTCTATTTTTTTAATCCGATTATCTTTTATTCAATCCCATTCTGTTCAATTTCAATTTTTCTCTACTTAATTTTATCCCACTAATTTTGTTCTACTCACTTTTCCCATATTTGCTTTTCTATACCTAGTTTTCTGCCCATTTTTAGCCCATCTATTCCAGTATTTAAAATGTTAATTCAGCATTTTTTAATTTTTACGAGATATAACATTTATACATCTTCTGTAAAATTTCAACATGTAATTCCTCATCTTTTATAATACGCTGCAAATTTTCCTGTACGTATTCGTCTCGAATCCACTTACACTGACTTTGATACTGATAAATTGCCTGTTGTTCTCCTTTTATTGCTTCCTTTAACAAGCGCAAATAATTCATTTCATAAGTATTATATCCCGCATTCCAATACTGCATACAATTTTGTCTTCCTTGCTTTAAGCTCCAAAAACGAGGTTCTACACCGAGAAGACAGGCTAGCTGTCCAAAAATGGATAAATGATGCATTTCTACAATACTAATTTGCTGAAAAATCTTTGCTGCTTCTTCTTTGTTTAACATATCCCTTGCGACAAATCCATCGTATATATATTGCGTAATCGTTGAAAATTCTGATTCTCTGCCACTCATGTTTTGCAGCATCGCATATCCATAACGCCGATTTTTTCCTTCTACACGTACAGGTGGATACGGCATATCAACCGCAGCACGAATTTTTTTACACTCCTGTATATCCATTTTATGAAAATCACTAAAGCAATCAATCGTATTTGATTTTCCGACATTTTCATTTACACTTCTGTTTTCATTAGCAATCTGCGTAATCAAACTCTCATTTATTTCCTGCATCTCCTCTTTCGAAGAAATCCTCTTATCGCATATTCCTGCTTCATCAATTCCTGCTTCATTATATTGTTTTCTACTTGTACTTAATTCTGGTTTTATATCTGTATATTTATCGTTATCCAAATTAAGATTGGAAGCTGAATCTTTACTTTTTGTTTGCTCTTGGGGTAATTCAGAGCATCCACTTCTCATTTGATTTTGCGAGGATTGGAAATATCCACTTCCTGCCTGCTTTTTAGGGGATTCCAAACAACCATTTCTCATCCGGTTTTGAGGGGATTTTCCATTTGATACACTATTTTTCATAGCCGCATATTTCATCTAATACTCCTTTTCAAAGCAAACATTTATTAATTCACAACAATCAACTTGCTTCTATTTGACTTTAACCTTTCTTTCCGATTCCTATTATATTTAATCTTTATCAGGATTTATTTGCTATTTACATTTATCTTGATTACCATTTAAGCATTTGATTCCTTTCTTTTACTTGAAATCGAAAGATTTTCTCATCAAACTTACCAGCAAATCGAATCATTCCATTTATTTTATGCAAGAATTAAAAAAGATTGCTATTCCCCCTTACCTCTGAAGTTTATGCTGTCATTCTTTTGAATCCCTCT
The DNA here is from genome assembly GCA_964613155.1 of uncultured Lachnospiraceae bacterium. Lineage (GTDB taxonomy): Bacteria > Bacillota > Clostridia > Lachnospirales > Lachnospiraceae > TWA4. The sequence goes on from CAZTHP010000076.1 coordinate 13,036, forward strand.
TTTTTCTTATTCATATATCTATCATGCCAGGTTCAAAAGGTATTCTTGAATTAAAATTGTGTTAATTGTTTATAAATCATACAAATCATTCCTTTTGAAAACATCACATTATTTTTTAATAAATTCAGATGCTAATTTTTTTAACAATTAATACAATTTATAGTTCTCATACCTTTTGATCCTAACACCATATCTATTTCACTATTTCTTAGTTA
>CAZTHP010000077.1:0-12664 GCA_964613155.1 uncultured Lachnospiraceae bacterium
TGAGAGTGAACAGGAAACGGAGACGAGAATAGAAGATGAGTCTGATTGAACAGTCATTAACGATACCCACCGAGCATGAGCAGAATATCTGCGGGCAGTTCGATGGCTATTTGAAAAAAATAGAACGTGCATTGCGCGTGACCATCCTTTCTAGGGATGGATATATGAAAGTAGTAGGACCGGAGGAGATGGTTTCCAAGGCGGTAGGTGTGCTGAACAGTTTGTTGGAACTGTCTAAGCGGGGCAATGCTATTACCGAACAGAATGTTGATTATACATTGGCACTGGTTTTTGAAGAAAAGCAGGAAAAAGTTTTAGAATTGGATGAAGATGTGCTTTGCCGTACGCTCAATGGAAAACCGGTTAAGCCCAAGACATTGGGGCAGAAAGCGTATGTGGATGCGATTCAGAATCATATGATTACATTTGGAATCGGTCCTGCGGGTACGGGAAAAACGTATTTAGCGATGGCAATGGCAGTGAAGGCTTTTAAAAATGGAGAAGTGAATCGGATCATCATGACCAGACCCGCTATCGAAGCAGGTGAAAAACTGGGATTTTTGCCGGGAGATCTGCAAAGTAAGGTGGATCCGTATCTGCGTCCTTTATATGATGCCCTTTATCAGATGTTAGGGCCGGAAGCTACCGCTGCCAATATGGAAAAGGGACTGATCGAGGTGGCACCTTTGGCCTATATGCGCGGCCGTACTTTGGATAATGCGTTTATTATCCTGGATGAATCACAGAATACCACATCCGCACAGATGAAGATGTTTTTAACACGTATCGGATTTGGTTCGAAGGTCGTCGTAACAGGAGATGCCACACAGCGGGATTTGGCACCGGATATTACGTCGGGTCTGGATACGGCGATGAAAGTATTGAAAAGTGTAGAAGGAATTGCGTTTGTTCGATTAAGTGCGCAGGATATTGTTCGTCATCCTCTGGTACAGCGGATTGTCGAAGCTTATGAAGTCTATGAAGAAAAGGAAAATCAGAAACAGAAAGCAGCTGGCTATGGGAAACGTAAGACAACCAAAAAGCCGAATTATGCCGAGAAGAAGTAAGCAGTCTGCGCTGTTGGAAAGGATACAGAATGACGATTGAAATTGAAAATGAATATGAAAAATCGGAAGTGCTGGATTTTGATTGGGAAGCTTTGTTGAATCAGGTTGTGATGGGTGCTATGGATTATGAGCCTTGTCCATATGAGGCAGAACTGAATATTTTATTGACCTCTGATGCGGAAATTCATCGGATTAATCGGGAATTTCGGGGAATCGACCGGGCGACGGATGTTCTGTCTTTTCCGATGATCGAATATGAAGAACCGGGAAATTTTGATCACTGCGAAGATGCCGAGCAGGATTGCTTTAATCCAGAGACTGGCGAGCTGCTTTTGGGCGATATTGTGATCTCCGTGGACAAGGTACTGGAGCAGGCGGCTGCCTATGGACATTCTGTCAAACGGGAACTGGCATTCTTGACTGCACACAGTATGTTTCATTTATTTGGCTACGATCATATGGAAGAAGAAGAACGTCAGGTGATGGAACAACGCCAGAGAAATCTGCTGGAACAGCTGGGAATTACTCGGTAAAGGAACTAAAATCGGGTAAAAAAAGATTGACGCATTTACCGCTTAGGTGTATGATTCTTGAGGTGCGCCCAAAAGGTGCAGCAAAATCATGTACAAGAAGATAAAATCAATCTGTTTGAGCAGATTGCTCCGGGAAATCCGGATAGATCGAGATGGAAGGATGAGACTTTATGGCAGAGAAACAAAGGGAACGACGAGAGGTTAATTTTCTGATTCAGGGCAGTATTCTGGCAATTGCTGCGGTAATTGTGCGTTTGATCGGAATTGTATACCGTATACCATTGACCAATATATTAGGAGATGGTGGCAACTCGGCATATTCCAACGCGTATGCAATTTATTCTCTGATCTGGATGATAGCCTCGTTTGGAATCCCCACTGCCGTATCTAAGATGGTAGCAGAACGGATGGGCAATCGTCAGGAAGGGAATGCGAAGCGAGTATTTGTGACGGCGTTACTGTTTGCAGCATTAGCAGGCGGTCTGGCATTTGGAATTCTGTTTTTTGGAGCAGGATTTTTTGCAGATATTGTTTATAAACGTGCAGAAATTAAATATGCACTGATGATTCTGGCACCGACGGTATGGATTTCCGCTTTTATGGGTGCATTTCGTGGTTTCTTCCAGGGACAGGGAACGATGGTGCCGACAGCGATTTCACAGATTATCGAACAGTTGGTCAATGCGGTGATGAGTGTTGCAGGTGCCTGGGTTTTATGGAATATGGGACATCGGCTGGATCTGCTGCATGGCGAAGAATTTTGGAGTGATGCGTTTGGTGCAGCCGGTGGTACGATTGGTACCTTATCTGGTGCAGCAGCAGGACTTCTGGTCTGCATTTTGTTATATCGGATGTATTATGCAGGGCAGCAGCGAAGCCTTTCGGGAGAGGATTCGGTAAAAGAATCGTACAAAACCTTGTTGAAAACATTAGTGCTGATGATTATGCCGATTACACTGAATTCTGCAATCTATAATATCAGCAGTGTGTTGGATTCTACGATTTTCAGTAATTTTGCTAATCTGACTGGTATGGAAGCGTCTCTGTATGAAATCAGCTGGAATGCGTACGAAGGAAAATATCATTTGCTGACGCATGTACCGTTGGCATTTGCAACGGCATTATCGTCATCAGCCGTTCCGAATCTTTCCAGAAGCTTGAAAACAGAGTCTCCCTCCGTGATCACACAGAAAATCCGAATGGCAATTCGTTTTGCAATGATCATTGCGATTCCTTCCTGTGTGGGACTGGCCGTATTAAGTAAACCAATCCTGCAATTATTATTTGCGGGAACCCCTCAGAGTAATGACCTGGCATCTTCTCTGCTGTGTCTGGGCGGTATCACGGTTATTTTGTATTCGTTTTCGACGATTACTAATGGTGTTTTACAGGGAATCGGACGCGTACAGGAGCCGGCAAAAAATGCAGCAATCGCACTTGTGGCGCATTTGGTCATTCTGGTCTTATGCCTGTGGCTGCTGCCGAGCGGAATTTATGCAGTTGTAGCGGCGGATATTATTTTCGGTTTGATGATGAATCTTATGAATTATCGTTCACTCTACCGTGCAATCCGGTTCCGCCTGGAAATCAAAAAGACATTTCTCCTTCCGGCAGTCAGTGCTGCGGTGATGGGAGTTGGTGCATGGGGTGCTTATAAAGGTTTTTATCACCTGATCAGAAGCAATAGTATTGCAACCTTGCTGGCAATCTGTGTGGCAGTTGCGATTTATGCGGTTCTTCTGCTGTTTACTGGTGCGATTACGGAATCTGATCTGCGTTCTTTCCCGAAAGGAACGATGCTGATCAAAATTGCAAAGAAAACACATTTGCTGAGAGGATCATCTTCATTGGCTGAATAGATTTCTAAAAAATGGCAGATACTATACGTAAAGGAGTGGATATTTATGAAATTACGTAGCAGTGTCTGCCTTTTTGCTGCCGCAGCAGTTTGTATGAGTCTCTTAACCGTTGCTTATCTTTCACTGCGGCAGGATTATCAGGAATTGAATCATCGCTATGAGCACAGTCTGGAAGTGCAAAAACAGACAGGCTTCGAGCGGGAAGTGGAGCAAAAAGAAAACAACGCAGCACATTCCGCAGTACAGGCGGAGACGCAGGTTGAAAAAGAAGTCTTTCATACCGCAGATGCATTTTATTATGTAACCTTAAAAAATGACGAAGTGATTGCTTATACGGGAGATCATGCGCAGATTTGTATGCGCACGCAGATCGATGAGGAAGAATTAGCGGCGGCCTTTATTCAGGAATTACGGCAGGGAATTTATCTGGAAAATCTGCCGGCTCTCTATGAATATCTGGAAAACTGCAGCAGCTAAGGAGAAGGCAGCGCCGATGGTCTTTGCAGAGCAGGAGTTTTACAGACATTTGTGAAAAAAGGCGCATGAGCGTTTCAAGAAGGGAATGAGGAAGGTTTTGAAGGTACAAAAGAAAAATCAGATACATATCGTTGTGATCGGGGCAGGTGCTTCGGGGCTGCTGGCAGCAATCTCAGCGGCAAGAGCAGGTGCTCGTGTGACGTTGTTAGAGCAGAAAGAAAAGGTTGGTAAAAAAATACTGGCTACAGGCAATGGTCACTGTAATTTTACCAATGCGGTTTTAAACGAAGCCTCTTATCATGGGAATTTATTTGCGATCCATGTGATTGAACAATTTGATCGTACCAAAACGCTGGCCTTGTTCCAGGAAATGGGCATCTTCCCTCATGAGCGAAATGGGTATTATTATCCGGCTTCTGAACAGGCACAGTCGGTGGTGACGTTGCTGGAAGCAGAAGTCAGACGGCAAGGGGTGGAAATCTGGACGGATACACGGGTGGAACAGATTCAGTCTCTGCCAGGAAACACGCCGCTTTTTCAGATTTCCGTTCTGCAGACGATCCGAAGTGCGGTGAAAGAAAAAGTAAAGAAAAATGGCAAGAAAAAGCAGGTTACAGGGGAACTTCGCTATGAAAGCAAACAGCTGATGGCAGATCGTGTAATTCTGGCCTGCGGCGGGATGGCTTCTCCGGCGTTGGGTTCAGATGGGAGTGGTTATTCGTTAGCGTGTTCTTTCGGACATACTGTAGTGAAGCCGCTTCCGGCATTAACCGGAATTCGCTGCAAAGAATCCTGGTTTTCCCGTTTGGCAGGAATTCGAATCCCGGCACGTGTTGCGATTTGGGTAGATGGTGTCTGTACAGCGCAGGATGAAGGCGAGCTGCAGCTGACGGATTATGGGATTTCAGGAATTCCGGTCTTTCAGGTAAGCCGCTGTGCGGCAAGAGCATTAGAAGAAGGGCATCAAGTCGAGGCTGAATTATGCTTTTATCCGGAAATTTCAGATGATGCATTGGAACAATATCTGGAACAGCATGAAGAAAGCAAGTATCGGGGACTTTATCCAGAAAAATTATTGCAGGTTTTGCTGGAACGCGTGAATACGGTCGTGTATTCCTCTAAACAAAATGCAGATACTACGCTTTCCAAGAGCACCGATCGAACACGGCGAAAAGAAGCGCTGCGGGATTTAACCCGCCATCTGCGCTGTACTTGTGAAGCTGTAAATGGATTTGACCGCGCACAGGTTACTTGCGGCGGTGTTGTACTGGAAGAAGTGAATCCGCAGACATTAGAATCTCAAAGATGTCCTGGACTTTATCTGGCAGGCGAGCTTTTGGATGTGGACGGAATCTGTGGCGGTTATAATCTGCAGTGGGCGTGGTCGAGCGGCTGGATCGCCGGTCAATCAGCTGCGCAAGAAGCGAAAGAATTCTGCAAAACGGAAAATGCAGTTAGGGAAAGCCGGTAACGGGATCGGCAGCCGTATTACTGCCAAGAAAAACGGAAACAATCTGATTAATTTAGATCAATCAAAACAAAAAACAGGAATTTATGGGATTTCTGGAAAGAAATAAGGAAAAACTATGATACAGATTTCGCAAATGAAGTGCAGGCCGGGGCATGATCCGGAGGAACCTGCTAAAAAAGCATTGAAATTATTGAAATTACCGGCTGCTTCGGCGGGTGATATCCGCATTTGGAAGCGTTCGATCGATGCGAGAAAAAAACCGGATATTTATTATACGTATACGATGCTGGTCGAAACGAAGTTGAGTGCGAAAAAAGAAGAACAGCTGGTAAAAAAACTGAGAAATAAAAACATTACTCTGGCGAACCCGGTTTCGTATCAATTTCCACAGCCTGGCACCCTTTCGATGAAATATCGTCCTGTTATCGTTGGGATGGGACCTGCTGGTATGTTTTGTGCCCTGCTTTTAGCGCGGGCAGGTTACCGGCCGCTCGTTTTAGAGCGCGGAAAAGCGGTTGAAGAACGGATTCAGGCAGTGGAACATTTTTGGAAAACAGGTGAATTGGATGAACAGTGCAATGTCCAGTTTGGTGAAGGCGGAGCCGGTACATTTTCAGACGGAAAGCTGAATACGTTGGTAAAAGATACGGCAGGGCGCAGTCGAAAGGTTCTGGAACTGTTTGTAGAAGCGGGTGCGCCGGAAGATATTTTATATGTCAATAAGCCGCATATCGGAACCGATGTGCTCCAGCAGGTGGTTGTACAGATCCGGCGTCAGATTCAGGAAGCGGGCGGTGAAATTCGTTTTCAGACGCGTATGACAAAATTGCTGCAAAAAGAAGGGCGGATCGTGGGAGTTGAGGTTGAACACGGCGGTCAAAAAGAGCAGATTCCTACAGAACATGTTGTTTTGGCGATCGGGCATAGTGCGCGTGATACCTTTGCTATGCTGAAAGAAGAACAGGTTGCGATGGAACCCAAGTCATTTGCGGTGGGGCTGCGAATCGAACATCCACAGGCGATGATCAATACGAGTCAATATGGGATGCCGCAATCCGAGGTCCTTCCGGCAGCGGATTATAAATTAACGTATCGCGCTTCAAATGGAAGGGGAGTTTATTCCTTTTGTATGTGTCCCGGAGGGCAAGTGGTCAACAGCTCCTCAGAAAGCGGTCGTTTGGTGGTCAATGGTATGAGTTATCGGGCAAGAGCTGGGCAAAATGCCAACAGCGCGCTGATCGTTACGGTGACACCAGATGATTATCCAGGACAAGATATCCTTTCGGGCGTTGCTTTCCAACGTCAGATTGAGGAAGCGGCATGGAAGGCAGGGCAGGGGAAAATTCCCAGCCAGCTGTTTGGCGATTTTCGAGCAGGTCGTGCGTCTAAGCAGTGGGGCAAGGTACAGCCCGATCATAAGGGCGAAACGGTGCTGACAAATCTTCGGGATATTTTACCGGAAGCTTTAAATGAAGCGTTGATCGAAGGAATTGAATCTTTTGAACAAAAAATTCAGGGCTATTCACGAGAAGATGCGATTTTATCGGCGGTAGAAGCCAGAACCTCGTCTCCAGTTCGGATTCTGCGGAATGAGCAGATGATGAGCAATCTGCAGGGATTGTATCCTTGCGGAGAAGGACCTGGCTACGCAGGCGGCATTATGTCAGCTGCTATGGATGGATGTCGGGCAGCTGAACGCATAGTTTCTTTGTTTACACCGCCAACGGAATAAGAGAGCAGAGGGAGATTTTCTTTACGAATTCTAAAAAATGGATTATAATGGAGAAGGTAATGGGTACAAGAGAAAAGATGAAAGAAAAGCAGCGTGTTGTTGTGAAGATCGGTTCTTCATCTATCACACATGCGGAAAATGGTTCGATCAATCTGCGTAAGATTGAATCGCTGGTTCGCGTTCTTTGTGAATTGAAAAATATGGATAAGGATGTTGTACTGGTAAGTTCCGGTGCAATCGCAGCAGGAAGACAGGCAGCGGGACATTTACCGCGGCCAGATCGGATTTCGCGGAAACAGGCACTGGCTGCAATTGGACAGGCGCATCTGATGATGACCTATCAGCGATTATTCAGTGAATACAGTCATTTGACTGCGCAGATCTTAATAACAAAGGATACGCTGATCAATCCGGTCAGCTGCCGCAATGCTCGTAATACCTTTGAAGAACTGTTTCAGCTGGGAAGTATTCCGATCGTCAATGAAAACGATACCGTTGCAACACACGAGATTGAATTTGGTGATAATGATCGATTATCAGCAGTTGTAGCCGCTTTAATCCAGGCAGATCTTTTGATTTTACTGTCTGATATTGATGGGATGTATACAGGAGATCCGCGGAATCATCCGGATGCCAGACTGATTACAGAGGTTGCAAAAATTGATGAAAACCTGCTTTCGATGGCAGGCGGAAGCGGAAGCGATGTTGGTACCGGCGGAATGGCGGCCAAACTGGCAGCTGCGCAGATTGCAGCGGATTCTGGTGTCGATATGGTGATCGCAAATGCGAATGATGTCAATAACATTTACCGGATTATTGATGGCGAAGAATGTGGAACCTTGTTCCATGCACATAAAAACCCGGATTTTAATCTAAAGGAATATATGCAGTACTATATCTGATATATTGGATAGGGATTGAAGCAGATGTTTGGGTCGAATCGGTAATTTTATGAAAAAATTTAAGATCATAAATAGTAATTTAATAGGAAAAGGCGGGAAAACCCATGGATATGAAAGATATTGAGCGCATTAATGCGTTATATAAAAAAATGAAAGAAACTGGTCTGACTCCAGAAGAACAGGAAGAACAGGCCAGATTACGTGGCGAGTACATTCAGGCAATGCGCCGGAATCTGCGGGGGCAGCTGGAGACGATCAAGATCCAGAATCCGGATGGAAGTATGGTCGATGTCAAAAAACGCCACGATAAAAAATATGGCAAAGGCGGCAAAAAGCCCCAGGCCTGAGGAGGTATAAGTTATGCAGGAAAAAAAAGAAGTCAGAAAGATGATCAAACAGTTCAGAGATGCAGCAACGGATGCGGAAGTAGCAGCAATGAGCAGTAAGGTAGCCGATTTCATTGTTTCTATTCCGGAATACCAGAAAGCGGAATGTGTCTATGCGTACATTGATTACAATCATGAAGTTATGACAGATGAAATCATTGCTCGCGCATGGGCAGCTGGCAAACGCGTTGCAGTACCGAAGGTAGTTGGAAAAGATCTGATCTGGTATTACATCACAAAGTTTGAAGATGTAGAATCTGGCTATATGGGTATTCGGGAACCGAAGACAACTCTGCCCGAAGCACATGAAACCGATGCATTCTTTGTAATGCCCGGTGTTGCATTTGACAAAGGACATCACAGAGTTGGCTACGGCGGTGGCTTCTATGATCGTTACCTGGAAAAACCGAATACACACTACAAAGCAGCATTGGCATTTGAATTCCAGATTTTGGAAGCTGTGCCTTTCGAAGCACATGATATTCTGCCGGATGCTGTAGTATCGGAAAAAGCAATTTATTAAGCGAAAATCCGATCAGAAGAATCAGACAAGTAGATCCGATCGGGATTGAAAAGAAAGGCAGTGAGAGAGAACTGTGGTAGATTTAATGGAAATGGGAAAGGCCGCCAGAAAGGCCGCCCGACAGCTGAATACATTGGGCGTTGCGGAGAAAAACAGAGGATTGGCTGCTGCCGCTGACGCGTTATTAGCAAAAGAAGCACTGCTTATCCAGGAAAATGCAAAAGATATGGAAGCTGGGCGTGCAAAACAGATGTCACAGGGACTTTTAGATCGTTTGCTTCTGACCCATGACCGAATCGTGGGAATGGCAGAAGGACTCCGCCAGATCATTGCATTAGAAGATCCAGTGGGTGAGGTTTTGTCTATGAAAAAACGACCGAATGGTCTTTTGATCGGGCAAAAGCGCGTTCCATTTGGTGTAATTGGGATTATTTATGAATCCCGGCCGAATGTAACGGCCGATGCATTTGGACTTTGCTTGAAAACAGGCAATGCGGTCATTTTAAAAGGAGGAAGTGATGCAATTCACTCCAATCTGGCAATTGCGTCGGTCATCCGGGAAGCATTGCATGAAGTGGGTCTTCCCATGGATGCGATTCAGCTGATTTCGGATACAAGTCGCGAAACCGCAGCTGCTATGATGCGCCTTCACGATTATATTGATGTGCTCATTCCAAGAGGCGGTGCCGGTCTCATTCGTACCGTTGTACAAAACAGTACAGTACCTGTGATCGAAACAGGGACGGGAAACTGCCATATTTATGTGGATGAAAGTGCCGATCTGGATATGGCACAGGAAATTATCCTCAATGCAAAAACGCAGCGCGTAGGTGTCTGCAATGCCTGCGAGTCGATTGTGCTGCATGAAGCAGTTCTCGATACGTTTGCGGAAAAATTAGTTCGTGCGCTGAAAGCACATCATGTGGAAGTACGTGCGGATGCACCAGTCTGTGACCGGGCAGAAGGCGTTCTTTTGGCAACCGAAGAAGATTGGGGAACGGAGTATTTGGATTATATCGTATCCATTCGTACCGTTTCGAACATTGAGGAAGCGATTGAACATATCAATACGTATAATACCGGTCATTCCGAGGCGATCATTACAAAAGATTATGCAAATGCGCAGAAATTCCTGGAAGAAGTAGATGCAGCAGCCGTCTATGTGAATGCATCGACACGTTTCACAGATGGCGGTGAGTTTGGTTTTGGTGCAGAAATTGGCATCAGTACGCAAAAGCTTCATGCCAGAGGTCCAATGGGACTGAAAGAATTGACAACTACAAAGTATATTATTTATGGAGACGGTCAGATTCGTTAAGAGTTTGTCAAATGGATTCCGATGCGTTTCCAGGAGAATCCCGCTGGTTACGTGCTCTCTTTAGAAAAACCTGCTTTTTGCAATGAGGAGCAGGGAAGGGTAAGCGCGGATTCTGAGTGCCGATTCACAAGATACGGCATAGGATGTGTCTTGTGAATCGGGTTATTTACGCGAGTCGCGATGAAAATGCTGGGCTTGCACAAGCATTTGAGGCGCACCGCGATAATTTGAGAAACTCGCAGCACGTGTTTCTCATAGTTTAAAAAATAGGGAGAGTTTTGGTTGAAAAAGATGAAAGATATGCAGGCTGTTGGAGATCTGATCCCCGGTGTTCCAGTAGAGGAACCTGAAAGACAGCTGGTATTTATGGAAGAATGCCGCAAAATAGTAGAAAAAAAAGCACAGGAAGCAAACAGACCGCTGACAGCGGCTGTCATTAATTTTGGCTGTCAGATGAATGCCAGAGATGCAGAAAAGCTGCGTGGAATCCTGAAAAAGATTGGTTATGTTATTACAGAAGAAGAAACGGCCGATTTTGTGTTGTATAATACTTGTACGGTTCGTGACAATGCCAATCAGAAAGTTTATGGCCGTTTAGGCTATCAGAAAACCTTTAAGAAACAGAATCCGGAGATGATCGTAGCACTTTGTGGCTGTATGATGCAGGAACCGGAAGTAATCGAGAAAATTAAAAAGAGCTATCGATTTGTGGATATCATTTTTGGTACACACAATGTATATAAATTAGCAGAATTGCTGTATGCACATTTGACCAGCCGCAGCATGATCATTGATATTTGGAAAGATACCGATATGAGCGTAGAAACTCTGCCGGTAGACCGCAAATATAGTTTTAAATCGGGTGTCAATATTATGTATGGCTGCAATAACTTCTGCAGCTATTGTATCGTTCCTTATGTAAGAGGACGGGAACGTTCCCGAACTCCGGAAGAAATTCTGGCAGAATGCCGCAGATTGGCAGATGAGGGAATTGTTGAAGTTATGCTTTTGGGGCAGAATGTCAATTCTTATGGAAAGAATCTGGAAACACCGATCACCTTTGCGCAGCTTCTGCGGGAGGTTGAAAAGATTGAAGGAATTAAGCGAATCCGTTTTATGACTTCCCATCCGAAGGATTTGTCAGATGAATTAATTCAGGTGATGAAAGAAAGTAAAAAAATCTGCCGTCATCTGCATCTTCCCCTTCAGTCCGGCAGCAGCCGTCTGTTAAAGATTATGAATCGACGCTACGACCAGGAAAAATATCTGGCATTAGCAGCAAAGATTAAGCAGGAAATTCCGGATATTTCCCTGACAACGGATATTATCGTAGGATTTCCGGGAGAAACGGAAGAAGATTTTGAAGCAACTCTGGAAGTGGTTCGTCAGGTACGCTATGACAGTGCATTTACCTTTATTTATTCCAAGCGAACAGGCACACCGGCTGCTGCAATGGAAGATCAGGTTCCGGAAGACGTTTCCAAAGAGCGATTTGGAAGATTGCTGGATCTGGTACAGACGATCGCTGCAGAAGAATGCGGTCGTTTGACGGGACAGACACAGGAAGTTCTCGTCGAAACACTCAGCAGCCAGGAAGGAATGGTTTCTGGTCGTTTGAGCAATAATACAGTCGTTCATCTGCCGGGCGGAGAGGAATTGATCGGAACGTTTGTTACTGTTCGTTTGGACGAAGCAAAAGGATTTTATTATATTGGTACACCGGTATCGGTATCATAAAGCAAAATTTTTCCGTTTTACGAAGCGGTGAGATTGATAAAGAGAGTCTTTGACCGAGTAAGGGCAGAAAGGAGTTTGTGCGTTGGCGCACAAGAACAAGAGATAATATGGAAAATTTAAAAGACGCAACATTATGTCTGCATGCTGGCTATCAGCCGAAAAAAGGGGAACCGCGGATGCTTCCCATTGTACAGAGTACAACCTTTAAGTATGACAATAGCGAACAGATGGGACGTTTGTTTGACCTGGAAGAAGATGGATATTTTTATACCCGTCTTGCAAATCCGACTAATGATGCAGTAGCTGCTAAGATCTGCGCACTGGAAGGCGGTGTTGCAGCTATGCTAACTTCATCCGGACAGGCAGCGAATTTCTTTGCGATGTTTAATATCTGTAATGCAGGCGATCACATTGTATCGGCAGCAACTATTTACGGTGGAACATCCAATCTGTTGACAGTTACCATGAAAAAAATGGGAATTGAAGTTACTTTAGTAGATCCGGATGCTTCCTATGAAGAACTTTGCAAAGCAATTAAGCCCAACACAAAATTAGTATTTGGGGAAACAATCTCCAATCCTTCTCTGGTTGTACTGGATATTGAAAAATTTGCCAAATTAGCACATGATCATGGTGTACCGTTGATCGTGGATAATACA
>CAZTHP010000078.1:0-12609 GCA_964613155.1 uncultured Lachnospiraceae bacterium
AATCCGTCCATGCTTAATTCCGCGAAGCAAAATCCAAATCGGGATAAGGTTTTGGAACTGATACGCGCGGGTAAGATTGGGGAATGCCAGGCATTGTTTGCAGTACCCAAAGTATCTCTGTTAAGTAGAATGAAAAGAAAGTTAAAGCATAAATTAGGCAAGGGCTAAGTTTAAACAGCTCTGCCCAGGAAAGTAAAGGAAAATGGCAAACCAACAGATTAGAAATCAACAACTATTATTTTTACAGGCTTTAAAAGCTTCTCTGGAGAATCAGCAAGTCTCCTGGGATATGGATCTTTCGGTACAAGATTGGGAATCTTTGTTTCGTTTAGCAGAGGTACACCATGTTCTTCCGATGATCTATGAAGCAGTCTACAAGTGTCCGGCCGCTCAAAAAATGGATGGGCAGTTTTTCGTGCCGATCAAACAGCGTGTTTTTCGGATGGTTATGCTCCAGACGATGAAAACGGGTGAATTTCTTACGCTTTATCAGGAATTGAAACAGGCCAATTTAAAGCCGCTGGTTGTGAAGGGAATCATCTGTCGGAGTTTGTATCCTAATCCGGATTATCGAATTTCCAGTGATGAGGATCTCTGGATCTTGCCAAATGAGTTTTTGCAGTGTCATGAGAGGATGCTGCAATGTGGTATGCAGCTTTCGGTGCCGATGGAGGCCGAGGCGATGGCAGAGGCCTATGAGGTGCCGTATGGGAAAGCTGGGAGTCCGATTTATATCGAATTACATAAAAGTTTATTTCCGCCGGAGTCTGCTGCGTATGGAGATTTGAACCGCTATTTTCAAAAGGCACCACTGCGGGCTGTGGAAGTGGAGATGGATGGGGTTTCCATTCAAACGATGGGGTATACGGATCATCTGTTTTATCTGATCTGCCATTCGTTTAAACATTTTCTGCACAGCGGATTCGGAATCCGTCAGGTGTGTGATCTGGTTTTATTTGCCAATCGCTATGGCAGTCAGATTGACTGGAAGCTGCTTTTGCAGCAGTGTCGGGAGATTCGCGCGGATGTATTTGCGGCGGCATTGTTTCAGATTGGACAAAAATATCTGGTATTTGATCCGGATCAGGCTGCCTATCCGCCTGAATGGAGAGCGATTCGTGTCGAGGAACAGCCGATGCTGGTGGAATTGCTGGATTCTGGTGTGTTTGGGAATTCGAGTATGAGCCGAAAACATAGCAGCAACATGACGTTAAGTGCGGTGACAGCGCAGAAAAAGGGAAAAAAAGCGGGAAATGGTGCTGGGATTTGGAAAACGCTTTTTCCGGGCAAGCAGTATTTGATCGCGCGGTATCCGTATTTGCGGAAAAAACCGTATTTGCTTCCGTTTGCTTGGCTGGAGCGGCTTTTGCAGTATGAAAAAGAGGCGAGAAAGCATCCGGAAAGTCATGCGGGAGAGAGCCTTCAGATTGGAAAGCGACGGATTGCGTTGCTTCGGGAATATGGGATTTTGGAACCTAGAAATAGAAAGTGAAATGGGGCGATGGGAAGTTCTTTAGAGATGGTGAGAAAACGTTATCAGTTTGGTCATTTGAAAATCGAGATTGCGATGCCGGATGATATGGAAATCCCGGAAAATTTTGAAAAGTTTTCCGATTCGTTTGTGTCGGATTCATTTGTATCTGAGACAGGAAAAGCAGATGGCTCGTCTGTGTCTGAGATGGGAAAATCGGATGGTTCATTTGTATCTGAGACAGGAAAAGCAGATAGTTCGTCTGTATCTGAGATGGGAAAAGCAGATGGTTCGTCATGTGGGGTGATACGCTATTATACGTTTCAGTGGGTGTCGGATTTTGAGCAGGTGCAGAAGCTGGTGGAAGGAGAAAATCCCGTTCAGAGAGTGGTGGTTCGCGAGAATATGCGGATTTTGGAGCAGGAGGGACGGGAGTGCCGCATTTTATATTTTCCGGAGGATTCGCTCCCGTATGCGGTTTATTGGGAAATTGCAGAGAATCAGATGCAGGTATGGGTGCTGGAAGAAATTCGGGAGCTGTTAAAGATTGATACGGTGTTTGTTTCGCTGCTGGCACTGGAACGGCAGATGATCCAGGAGGGAGCGTTGCTTCTGCATTCGGCGTATATTTGTCGAAATGGAAAGGCGATTTTGTTTTCGGCTCCCTCGGAAACGGGAAAGTCGACACAGGCGGCTTTGTGGGAGAAGTATCGAAAGACACGCACGATCAATGGGGATCGTTCGCTTTTGATCCCGGATGCGGATGGCTGGCGGGCGTATGGCTGGCCGGTATGCGGCAGTTCGGAGATTTGCTGGAATGAAGCGTATCCGATTGAGGCGATTGTGATGCTGCGGCAGGCGAAGACGAATGAAATCCGGCTGCTGAAAGGGACGGATCTGATTCCGAAATTGCGACCGCAGATTACGATCAATACCTGGAATCTGGAGTTTTATATGAAAGCACTGGATTTCATGGGGCAGCTGATCCAGAAGGTTCCGGTTTATGAATTGGGCTGTGATATGTCCGAGGGAGCGGTTAGGTGTCTGGAACAGGTACTGGAACGATCTGGCACGGATTGATTCTGGGCTGGATTGGGAAAAATGGTGAGAAATTCTCTCAAAAACAAAGTTTTTTTAGGAAAATAATCCATTGGAAGGGAGTGTGGGTTCAAATGCTGACGTATATTACAGGATTTTCATAGGAAAATTGCTTGAGGTTTAGATGATTTTACATTGACAATTCTCATAAGAGGGGATAAAATTGTACCTAACATGGGGGCAATTTTGCTCTATGGATTTGATTGGATTAGAGAAGTGAGTATGGAAAAAAGATATCAGATAAAATCCAGCTATATTTTACGGGAGATCGCAGGTGAATATGCGATTGTTCCAGTGGATGAGGAAAGCGTGATCAGCAATGCGGTGATGCTTCCGAATGAGACAGCCGTTTTTTTATGGAAGGCATTTCAGGAGCCTTGTACGATGGACGAGGTGGTAAAGAAAGCTCTCTGTGAATATGACGCAGAAGAAGAGATCATTCAAAGCGCAGTAGCGCGTTTTATGAGAGAGACGTTAACTTATAAGATGATGATGGAGGTTGAGTGAGATGAAAAAAACATGGATGGAACCTAAAATTATGGTTCAGGAGTTTGTGGCGAATGAATACGTAGCAGCATGCTATAAGATTAAGTGTACCACACCGAATAATAATGGTTCTTATACCCGGTTGTATAATGATACCAATGGTAATGGCACTTGGGATAGCAAGGATCAATTGGTTTATAGTAGTGGTGGATTTCATGGCTGCAACAAATGGCACAAAGGAATCATTCGCGACAGTGCACCGACAGCCAATGGTTTTGTTGTAAGAAGTGAAAAGACAGGAGGAACATGGTTAAAGCCTGAATATGAAGACGTGGCAGAATCAGTCTTCTGGTGGAAAGAAAAATTGGGATCTTCTATTGATTACCATTCTATGGTTCCGGGTACTGAGAACTATGAAAGCAATCCGAATGCTTCATGATTGATTTGTATATTGTGTAACAAGATTGAACAAGTAGAAATAGCGGACAGTGCTGCACTGTCCGCTATAAAACGTTAGAGGGATAAAGATGGATGCGTTAAGACAAGGGTATAATGCGGAAACATGGCTGTGTGAACATGCGTCACGGAATTTTGTTCCGATTAATGGGATTTTAGAACTGACGCCTCTTTGCAATATGGATTGTGAAATGTGTTTCGTGCGTTTGAGCGAGAAGGAACAGAAGGAGAAAGGAACGCTTCGGACGCTGGAGGAATGGCTGGATCTGGCGAAACAGATGCAGAAGGCTGGGACACTGTTTGTGCTGCTGACAGGTGGAGAGCCGTTGCTTTATCCGGAATTTCGCAAGCTGTATCGTGCCTTGCTTCAGATGGGGATGATTCTGACGGTGAATACGAATGGAACGCTGATCGATGAGGAGTGGGCTGATTTTTTTGCACAGTATAAACCGAGACGGGTGAATATTACGATTTATGGAAAAGATGCAGAGACCTATGACCGGCTCTGTCATTTTGCAGGGGGATATGAAAAAGCTGTGCATGCGGTGCAGCTGCTGCGGGCGCGTGGAGTGGATGTGAAGATTAATGGAAGCGTGACGCCGTTTAATGTGGCGGATACCGAGGCACTGGTTTCTCTTGCCAAACAGCTGCAGGTGCCGTGGAAATTGGACACGTATATGTATCCGGCTTCCAGAGAGCGTAATCGGTGCTTTGTGGAGGAAGCGCGATTGACACCGGAGGAGGCTGCACGGGTGCGGTTGTGGCTGATGCAGCAGGGACAGGAGAATTTTCCGGAAATTGCAAAACGATTTCTGGAGAAGGCAGAAAATCCGGATACGCAGACAGAAGATTCCCGCGCTGTTTCCTGTCGGGCGGGACGCAGTTCGTTTGCGGTTAATTGGCAGGGCTATCTGCGCCCTTGTATTATGGTGACGAAGCCGCAGACGGATGTATTTTCACAGGATTTTGAGACGGCATGGAAGGAAATTGTGGCAAAAACCAAGCAGATTGAATTGAGTATGCAATGTGCTTCCTGCGAAAAACGGCAGGTTTGTCAGGTGTGTGCGGCTTCTGCGCTGCTGGAAACGGGAAGCTACCAGGGAACACCGGCGTATATGTGTCAATATACGGAGCAATGTATTCAGCAGATGAAGGCATATTTGGAAAACGTGGAAACGCACGGAAACACGCTTGAAATACGTTGAGAAACGCACGGCGAGATGTGAAAACACGTTGAGAAATGCATAGCGAGATGCTGAAAAATACATTGATAAATACACGGCGAGATGCTAAAAACATATGGAAAAATGTATGGTGAGATGTAAAACACGTTGAGAAATACACGGTAATATACTAAAAATGCAAAATAAATGGATTGTTTGAATTGGGATAATAGATAGAGGCTGGTAGATAAAACGCCAGATTGGAAAAATAGAATTGGGAAAGGGCGAGTGGCAGATGAATGAAGGGGATAAGGAAAAGAATCACGGTGTGTCGTTTGAATCGCTGGATATTTTGATCAAACGCTGGAAGGATGGAACGTTTGCGGAGATTATTGAGGATTGGAAATGGATTTTTTCTTACAGCAAACGATATAAGGGAGCGATTTTGTTTTATACGCTGCTGGGAATTTTCAGTACTTCCATGGGGTTGGTCGGCAGTGTTGCCAGCAAATATATGATTGATATCATTACGGGCTATCAGACGAGCAAGCTGTGGATCATGATCGTGATCACTTTGGGAAGTGCGGCATTCAGCCTGATTTTTTCCAATCTGATCAACCGGATTTCGACAAAGCTGAGTATTGATATTAATAATGATATTCAGGCGGATATTTTTGATAAGATCATTGATGCGGATTGGCTGGAAATTAGTCAATACAGCAATGGGGATGTGCTGAACCGGTTTAACAGTGATGTGAATACGGTCAGTGGAAATGCGATCAGCTGGCTGCCGACGATCATTATTGCGATTTATAATTTTATCGCAACATTTGCGGTAATCTGGCATTACGATAAGGTTATGTCGCTGCTGGCATTTGCAAGTGCGCCGGTGATGCTTCTGATGTCGAAGTTCCTGCTGAAAAAACAGCGGGATTATGCGCAGAAAGTGAAAAAAATGAGCAGTGAGATGATGACATTTGAGGTCGAGACGTTTTATAATTTTGATACGATCAAATCATTTGGGATTTCGTCTCTTTACGGCCGCAAGCTGCGGGATTGGCAGGGGAAATTCCGGGAAATCAGTCTGGCGTACAATTTGTTTTCGATTAAAACGGGGATTTTTATGTCGATCATGGGGATGATCGTGCAGTATGCGGCATTTGGCTATTGTCTGTTTCGGTTGTGGACGCATGATATTACCTATGGCACGATGACGTTATTTTTGCAGCAGAGAAGTAATTTGAATGCGGCATTTAATAACGTTGTATCGATTATTCCGGCATTTTTAAATAGTTCGGTTTCGGCACATCGAATCCGCGAACTGGCGCAGCTGAAAAAGGAAGTACATATTCCAGAGAGCAGTGAGTTGGATCGGTATCTTGCGGATGGATTTGAAGTTTCGATGCAGGGTGTTTCCTTTGCGTATCAAGAGGGAAATCGGGTCATTACGGATTCTGCGTTTCTGGCATCTCCTGGGGAAATCGTGGCACTGGTCGGTCCTTCCGGCGAAGGGAAGACGACGATGATCCGCCTGATTTTGGGCTTGATTCGACCGGAAGCTGGAACGGTATTTTTGAAGGATTCGCAGGGGCGGACGGTGGAAATGAACGCCGATACACGTCATTTATTTGCCTATGTGCCGCAGGGAAACACGATTCTTTCTGGGACAATCGAGGAAAATATGCGGATGGTGAAGGAAGATGCGACGGACGAGGAAATCGTGGAAGCATTGAAAATTGCCTGTGCCTGGGAATTTGTGGAAAAAATGCCGGATACCATTTACAGCAATATCGGGGAACGCGGCCGTGGTTTTTCGGAAGGACAGGCGCAGCGGCTTGCAATCGCACGTGCAGTACTGCGGGATAGTCCGATTTTACTGCTGGATGAAGCCACCTCGGCGCTGGATGTTACGACGGAGCGGAAGGTGCTGCGCAATTTGGTTCAGCAGCGACCGAATAAGACCTGTATTGTCACGACGCACAGACCGAGTGTGTTGAATTTATGTCAGCGTGTGTATCGGGTGATGGAAACTAAAGTTACGGAATTATCCGAAGAAGAATCCAGCAAAATGGCGATGGATTTTTGATAGATTGTTTGCGGGATTGTTGGAATGAAATGTTTGATAGATAGAATTGCTTATTGGATGCTTGGAATGAGCGGTTTGTAAAAACAGACAGGTTGATCGGGAATCCAGATCGGGATTGGAATCGAAATCGTGTAAAGAATCTGTGGATTTGCGGCAGAAAAGGGATGATGGTTGTTGAAAAGAAGATTACAGGATAAGAAGCAAGGGAAAAAGAAAAAACAGCGAAAAATTCTGTTGGGGATTGGGCTGCTGCTTCTTTTGCTGCTTGGAATTGTTGTGTGGATCGTCTGGAATTTAAGGGAATCGAAAGAGGGGTTGACGGTTTCGTATTATGAAATCGAAGCAGCAGAGCTGACGGAGACGATTCGTGTCGTACAGCTGTCCGATCTCCATAACCAGGAGTTTCGATTGGAACAGCCGGGGATGGATTCGGAAGGTCTGGAAGCCGAAGCGGAACAGAAGGGCTTGGATTTGGAAAGTTCGGAAGTGGGATGCGAAAATGAGCGGCTGATTCAGTTGGTGGCAGAGCAGTCTCCGGATTTGATCCTTTTGACCGGGGATTTGCTGAATGCGGAGGAGGAAACGACGGAAATTGCCGGAAATTTGGTAAGGCGGCTTTGTGCGATTGCACCGGTGTATGCTTCTTATGGAAATCATGAGAAGGAGCATGAGCAAAATTATGGGGTCGATCTGACGGCATATTTTCAGGAGGCAGGTGCGCATGTGCTGGAATATTCCTGGGAGGATGTTACGGTGAAAGGGCAGAAGCTTCGCCTGGGAGGGCTGTATGGCTACTGTATGCCGGCGAAATATTTGCAAACCGGGGAAGCGGATGCGGAAGAATGTGCATTTTTGGAAGCGTTTCAGGGAACCGACCTTTACACGATTTTGCTGTGTCACATGCCTTTTTGTTGGTTGGCAATAGAAGGACTGGAAGAATGGGATGTGGACTGTGTGTTTGCAGGTCATGACCACGGTGGACAGATTCGACTTCCTTTTTTGGGGGGATTTTATGCGCCTGATCAGGGTTTCTTTCCAGGACGGGAATGTGGTGTGTATGAAAATGCAGATGCCAGCTGTCATTTGGTGCTGTCGAGAGGCTTGGGAAGTAATGGGAAAATTCCCCGTTTTTCCAATGTACCGGAGGTTGTTGTGACGGATTTTGTACCGAAAGCGGTCGAGAGGGCAGGGCTGATCGGATTCAAGCGATAAAGTAGGTTTATTGGGAATGAAAATGAAGTTGGCTTATGGATAAGGTGAGGTGAAAGAATGCCGGGATATATCATTCATCTGGCAGAAGCAGAATGGATTTTAAGAGCGTTTGAGCACCGTTTTCAGGACGTTTTGCCAGGGCAGTGTGCCGTGTGGGAAGCGTGGAAGGAATGGTTTCGCTGTGGTGCGCTGCTGCCGGATGCGATGGCACGTGGTGAAAAAAGAAAATCGCATTTTTGGCGAGAGGAAGATTGCGAAAAGATTATTTTAGCACCGGATTTAGAAGCGTTTGATCGTTGCTATGCAGCAGCGTGTCGGGAATCGACTTGGAATGTTGGGGAACATGTGTCCTGCGATGGTGCAAAGGAGGGAATGATTTGGCTGCCGGATCCGCTGCTGTGCGGTTATCGTGCGCATTTACATTTGGATTCTTGCTATTTTACTCGTTATTTTGATCGCTGTTTGAAGTTTATTGACGAAAACGGGATGTCACAGCAACTATTTCATAAGATTCATGCGGTTTGGATCGGCAAAAGCCAGGAAGTGATTTCGTTGGAGCAGTTTTTCTCCGATGAATATTTATATGGGGATTATACCAGACTGAATCATACATTTTTGCAGGAGTATCAGCTGCAAATTCCACAAGAACCGGTGCAGCCGCCGTATCCAGTGTGTGAGATTGCCGAGGTGCCGTTGGAAAATCTGCGGAATCTACTGGATTCGTTAGCTGGATTTTTACAGGAAGGGCTGGAAAATCCGGGGAAATCGCTCAAGGTATTTCCGGAGAGTGGGGATACGATGGATGTGTTTGTGAAAGAAGCAGGTCGTGATATGCTAGCGTGGATGTTGGAACTTGCAAATCTATAAAAGAACCGGGCAGGAACAGCAGAAACGCTAGGATTTGTAAAAGATTGGAATTATCAGGAAAGTAGAATCGGTAAGAAGCTGAGATTGGCAAAAATAAGATGGGTTTTATGAAAAACTGAAATTATTAGGAAAGCGAAATTGGCAGGAAGCTGAGATTGGCAGAAAAAAACCAGGATTCGTAAAAAATCGAAATTTATACGAAATCTGAATTGCCAGAAAGGGGAGGTTGCAGCGATGAGATATACAAAACCGCATTATTATGATGCGTTTGCATGTTTGGCGGGGGATTGTCCCGATACATGTTGTGCGGGATGGCAGATTTGTATTGATGAAAACAGTTTAAAACGTTATGCGCAGGTGGGAGGTGCGATCGGCAGTCGGGTTGCGAATTCAATCGACTGGGAAGAAGGGACTTTTTTACAGCATGGGAGAGATTGTACGTTTTTAAATGAAGAAAAACTTTGCGATCTGTATACGGAGCTGGGACCGGATTTTTTGTGCGATACCTGTCGGATGTATCCGCGCCATGTAGAGGAATTTGACGGGCTGCGGGAAATGACCTTGTCCTTATCGTGTCCGGAGGCGGCGCGTATGATATTGACCTGTAAAGAACCGGTTCAGATGATTTCCTGGGAAACCGAGGAAGAAGACGATTCGTTTGAGGATGGGGAAATGGATTATCTGTTTTTTACGCGGTTAGAGGATGCGCGGGAGGTTATCGTTTCCATTTTACAGGATCGTCGGTTTGAGGTGGAAGTGCGGATGGAAAAAGTACTTTCGCTTGCAGAGGAAATGCAGCGCTATGTTGAGGATGGCGTGGAATATGAAATGGATGATCTTTTGGAGCGATATCGTGAAGAATGGCAGGTGCAGACGATACCGCAGGTGAAAGGGGCAAAATGCGAAGAACCGAGGACGGTGCGCTATGAACGCTGCTGTCAGGAGTATGCAATTTTGTTACAGATGGAGCGGCTGCGTCCGGAGTGGGATGATGTGCTGCAGCAAATGTGGAATCTGCTCTATGCTGATGGGGAAGCAGCGTATCAGGAAATTTGTTGTGCGTTTGATGCCTTTCTGGGGGAATCTTCGGAGCGGGAGCAGCTGCGTCAGCAGATTGGAGAGCAGTTGATGCTGTTTTTTATTCAGACGTATTTTTGTGGAGCTGTTTATGATGGGGAAATCGCAGCAAAAGTGCGGTTGGCAGATTTTTCGGTTCGCTGGATTCAGGAACTGGTGCTTAGTCGTTGGGTAGAAAATAGACGTTTGGGCAGAATGATGCTGCTGTCGATGGAAGAAGTGATCGAAATGGCATGGTGCTATGCACGGGAAGTGGAGCACTCAGATGTGAATCTGGAGATTTTAGAGGACGCATTGCGGTGAAAACTTTGTTTTGCTAGATGATTTTTATGTATAAATCGTGGAACATCAGAAAAAAAGTACAAATAAAATGAAAAAAAATGGAATAAAGAGTCATTTGCGCTATTGCAACAAACGAGGTTTTTGGTTATAATCTTACCGATATGCAATGATGGGGATCATCTGGTGCGCCACAGTGCAAAAGCTGCTCTTTGGTTTCAGAGGGGGAAGGACTGCCGGATGGTTTCCGACAGTTTCGTTTTTCGGGACTGTTACAATCAGATTGTACAAACAGGAGGAAATAGAATGAGCCAGAGAAAAGATATTCATAAGGTACTGATTATTGGGTCAGGTCCGATTATTATTGGACAGGCATGTGAATTTGATTATTCCGGTACACAGGCTTGTAAGGCTTTAAGAAAATTAGGTTATGAGATCGTATTGGTCAATTCCAATCCGGCAACGATCATGACCGATCCGGAGACCGCGGATGTGACCTATATTGAACCTTTAA
The DNA here is from genome assembly GCA_964613155.1 of uncultured Lachnospiraceae bacterium. GTDB lineage: Bacteria > Bacillota > Clostridia > Lachnospirales > Lachnospiraceae > TWA4. Next base: position 10,710 of record CAZTHP010000078.1, read on the forward strand.
ATGTAGAACGTATGGAGCAGATCATCGCAAAAGAGCGTCCTGATGCTGTACTTCCCAACCTGGGTGGTCAGTCCGGTTTGAATCTGTGTTCCGAATTGGCTGCAAAAGGAATCCTTGATAAGTATAATGTTGAGGTAATTGGTGTACAGGTTGACGCAATTGAACGTGGTGAAGATCGTATTGAATTTAAACATGCGATGGAATCTCTTGGAATTGAGATGGCAAGAAGTGAAGTTGCTTATACAGTAGAAGAAGCACTTGCAATTGCAGATAAGCTTCACTATCCCGTAGTCCTGCGTCCTGCTTATACAATGGGCGGTGCCGGCGGCGGTCTCGTTTATAATAAAGAAGAATTAAAAGTTGTTTGTGCTCGTGGTCTTCAGGCCAGCCTTGTTGGACAGGTTCTGGTAGAGGAATCTATTCTGGGTTGGGAAGAACTTGAATTAGAAGTCGTTCGTGATGCAGACAACAATATGATTACTGTTTGTTTCATTGAAAATATTGATCCCCTGGGTACTCACACAGGTGACTCTTTCTGTTCCGCTCCGATGCTGACTATTTCTCCGGAAGTTCAGAAACGTCTTCAGGAAAAATCTTATAAAATCGTTGAATCTATTCAGGTTATTGGTGGCACGAATGTACAGTGGGCACATGATCCCAAGACAGATCGTGATATCATCATCGAAATCAATCCCCGAACTTCTCGTTCTTCTGCGCTGGCTTCCAAAGCGACAGGTTTCCCGATCGCACTGGTTTCCGCTATGCTGGCAGCAGGTCTGACATTAAAAGATATCCCTTGTGGTAAATATGGTACACTGGATAAATATGTGCCTGATGGCGATTACATCGTGCTGAAATTTGCACGCTGGGCATTTGAAAAATTCAAAGGCGTAGAAAATAAACTGGGTACACAGATGCGCGCAGTTGGCGAAGTTATGAGTATCGGTAAGACCTTTAAAGAAGCATTCCAGAAAGCAATCCGCAGTCTGGAAATCGGCAGATATGGTCTGGGTCATGCAAAGGATTTCGAACAGAAATCAAAAGAAGAACTGTTAAGCATGTTGGTAACACCCAGCAGCGAACGCTATTTCATTATGTATGAAGCACTGCGCAAAGGTGCAACTGTAGATGAAATTTTCGAGATTACAAAGGTAAAACACTATTTTGTAGAGCAGATCAAGGAACTGGTGGAAGAAGAAGAAGCTCTGCTCGCATGCAAAGGACATTTACCTTCAGATGAAGCTCTGATTTCTGCAAAGAAAAATGGTTTCTCAGATAAATACCTGAGCCAGCTTCTGGAAATTGGCGAAGATGTGGTAAGAGAACATCGAATCGAATTGGGTGTAGAAGAAGCTTGGGAAGGTGTTCATGTAAGTGGTACAGAAGACAGCGCATATTACTATTCTACTTATAATGCAGAAGATAAGAACCCTGTTCGCAGCGAAAAACCCAAGGTAATGATCCTGGGCGGCGGCCCGAACCGTATTGGTCAGGGTATTGAATTTGACTACTGCTGCGTGCATGCTTCTCTGGCATTAAAGAAACTGGGATTCGAAACGATTATCGTAAACTGTAACCCGGAAACGGTTTCCACAGACTACGATACCTCCGATAAACTGTATTTCGAACCGCTGACACTGGAAGATGTTCTGAGTATTTATAAGAAAGAAAAACCGGTTGGCGTAATTGCACAGTTTGGTGGACAGACTCCTCTGAATCTGGCAGCAGATCTGGAAAAGAACGGTGTGAAGATCCTGGGAACCGCTCCTTCTGTAATCGATCTGGCAGAAGACCGTGACCTGTTCCGTGCAATGATGGATAAATTGGAAATCCCGATGCCGGAATCTGGTATGGCAGTTGACGTAGAAGAAGCACTGGCAATTGCAGAGAAAATCGGTTA
>CAZTHP010000079.1:0-12237 GCA_964613155.1 uncultured Lachnospiraceae bacterium
GGACGTATTGAAGCTCCCGAAGGATGGATCAAAGTTATCAAATAATCCATTTTGCGCGATGAATCGCTTTTGTGAGCAATCTATCATTCATTTATCACTTTAATTAATGAATGATTTTCACAAGCAATCATTCTGATTACTCTAATTAATCAATGGCTTTCACAAGTGATCATTCTAATGACTCTAATTAATCGCTTTTGCAAGTAAGCATTTTGAACTTAACAGATTATGTGAGTGATACTCAATTATACAAGTTTTTAATGGGCGTTTTCCTTGTTTATTTCTAAAGGAAAATGCCCATTTTTCAAATTCAAAAATCGTTTTAAAAATACAATTAAAAATTCCCAATGCAACAAATCATCTTAAAACACAATTAACAATCTTTGAATTAACAAATTATCTTAAAACGCAATTAACAATCTTTCAATCAATAAATCATTTTAAAAATCTAAACAAAAATCTCCAATATTGTCTTTGCACCTGTTCTGATGCCATATAAATCTCATGTTTTGTTCCAGGTACTCGTACTAAATACGATTCAGGAGTTTTTTCTGCCAAACGAAGCTGCCCTTCTAAGGTAACTAAATCATCTTCTTCTGCTGAAAAAATACAAACCGGAATCTGAATTTGTCGCTTTTCTTTTCGAATTATTTTAGTTGCTTTTATTGCTTCCCTCAACCAGGAATAGCTTCCAGCTGTATTTTGAAGTTCTGGCTCGATCAAACGTTTTTGATGATAATATTCAAAACGTTCCCGATTTGAACCACAGCTTTCTTCAAAACGAGCATCTGTCTGAAACGCACCTTGTCCCATAATATACGCTTCTGATTTTCCCGTTTTACACATCCAATTGGAAATGATTTCCGCTGCAATCTGCGGCATTCCAAGTTTAATCCCCAACATAGGCGCTGTCAAAACAGCTTTTTGAACCCGTCCAGGATACATTTGCAAATATCGACTTGCAATAGCACCACCCATCGAATGTGCATAAATATAAAATGGTACTTCTGTTCCTGCTTTTGGTACCACAATTTCTTCTATAAAGCCTCGAAAATCTTCCACATAATCAGAAAAATGTTTCACGTGAGTTAAAGAAAAATCACTTCTTTTATTTTCACGAACAGATTTTCCATGACCTCTGTGATCCAATAAAAACACATGATAATGCTCCTTTAAAAAATAATAGATTACTTCTTTATATTTTTCTGCACATTCTGTAAATCCATGAGACACAATTACCGTTCCAACAGGCTTCTCAGATTTATAAGATTCGTAATATAAATATTTTCCTTTTTCCCGTTCATAGAAACCATATTTTTTTTTCTGGTTTAAGTATGGTTCCACCTTATTTTTCATCATTTCTTTATATTCTGCATCGCAGATGCAAGGATATGCATTCTTCTTTTGCAGATTTAACTTTATTTTTCTCATATAGCACCATCCCTTCTCTTTTGGCATTTTTTAACTTTTATTTTTCTATCTTGTCTTTCAAAGTCTACCATTTCAAACTCTTTCACACTCTGTATGTTACGTTCCGTTTTTAAACAGCTTTCTTTTCCAAACTTTACTGATTGCAATTCACTTTACTAATTGCACTTCTTCGTTCTAATCTCCATAAATTACAGTTTCTGCTTTTTTGACTAGTTTTCGCACATCCATATCTGCCTGAAAACTATAAAGCAATCCATATGGTATACTATAATTCCAATTGACGGGTATCGATACCAACCCTGGATGAACATCTTTCCAACATTCAATCATAAGCAAAACATTTCTAGTCTCCGCACAGCGATTGAAAACAGAAAGATCATAAAAATATGGGGTGTCTTCGATTTTTATTTTGGGATGATTTTTTGCCAAATCGCTGCGAATATGATCATTAATATCCGAATCACCTTTTTTTACCATCATCAGCGTTTCCCCATACAAATCTTCTACTTCTATCATTGATTTGTTGGCCAAAGGATGCTCACGCGATACCGCAACCATTTTTTTATATCGCCCAAGCGGAAGAAAATTGCAATGGGAGAGCCACGCTTTGGAATCGCATACTCCTATCAAAAAATCAAATTTTTCTCCCAGTTTTTTAATTTCGCCTAAAATTCCTTCATGATCATCTTCAAAAGGAACCAGATGCAGCTTATATCCTGAAAAATGAGAATTAATCTGATACCACAAATCCATAAATGGCTTCACTGGATTGAGTATAGAAGTGCCTACACAAAAAATCTTCTCACAACTTTGGGCAGCAGCATGGGCAGCATTTATCGACTTTTGAGAATAATCAATCATAAATTTCGCGTCCCGATAGACAACCTTTCCAGCTGGAGTTGTCCGTACCCCCAACGAAGTTCTATCTATCAATTTAAGGTTCAGATGTTTTTCCAATGTATTCATCTGCTTCATCACTGCTGTTGGAGAAATAAACAACTTTTCTGCCGCTTTTGTAAAACTTCCGCTTTCCACAACGGCCACATACGTATGAAGTAATGGATTGTACATATCACACCTCTATAAACTTTTAGTTTATAAAACAATAACATATTGGATATTCTCTGTCAATTTATTTCGTGATATCCTAAAAATCACAGTTACCAATTCAAAACATTTATTTATCGAACAATTTATCATACAATTCTGAATTTTTGCCAAAAGAACAAAATACTCCAATTAAAATCCAGGTTTACAATCCAGGTTCTAATCTGACAAAATAGAAAAAAGATAAAAAGATAAAAGATAAAAAAATGGAACAAAGAAAAAGAAAGGAAGCCTAACACTATGAAGAAAAAAGTACTCATATTATCTGGAAGTCCCAGAAAAAACGGAAATTCTGATTTACTTTGCAACGAATTTATGAAAGGTGCCCTAGAAGCTGGACATGAAGTCGAAAAAATCCGCGTACAGGAAAAAAATGTTCAATACTGTAAGGCTTGTTACGCCTGTCGCGAAGCAGGAATTTGTTCGATCAAAGATGATATGGCAGATATCTTACAAAAAATGATTGACTGCGATGTAATGGTTCTTGCCAGTCCTGTTTATTTTTATTCTATTGATGCACAATTGAAAGCTGTCATTGACCGCAGTGTTGCACGGTGGACTGAAGTGAAAAATAAAGAATTTTATTATATTGTTACTGCTGCGGATGGTGAAGAAGCTGCTGCCCAAACAACACTTGCATGTTTTAGAGGATATGCTGACTGTGTAAATGGCGCAAAAGAAATGGGCATTATTTATGGAATGGGTGTATATGAAAAAGGGGAAATTTTGGAAACAAAAGCCATGAATGATGCCTATCAAATGGGAAAAAGCATCTAGAAAACATCAAAACACTTAACTCAAACATAAAAACAAATGAAATAAAAACAACTACAAGGAAAACAAAAAAACAACAACAGGATATGCTGCAACGAGCCAGAGACTATGAAGAAAAGTCTGTAAATAAGATCTTCTATGATAATGATAGGCGAAAGGCTGGCTTTAAATCAGCTTTTCGCCTTAGTTTATATATAGCAGTTGTAAAATGGCAGGTCAAGAGCAGGCGGTGCTGCCGCCTGTCTTATCAGCAGAACTATCGTTTATTCTGGTAAGTGTCCTTCGTACATGATACTGAGTTTACCATAGACCTGACCTTAGTTTCGAATAGTCGTGGTCCATTTTTTCGTAGTTTCAAAAGTCGCCAGATACAGGGCTTTCAGCAGCGCTGTATCGCTTGGAAACATGCTCTGCTGGCGGTTGAGCTTACGGTATGTAGAATTCAAGGATTCAATGGCATTGGTCATGTAAATGACCTTTCTGACGGTTGCGAGAGTGTGAAACTTTTTCTGTAAATAATTCTTTTGAATTTTTAGATACAAAAATACATTCCCTTCTAGGTAATAAGTCTTTATAATTTCACTTGTCTGCCTTGAAAGGAGTATGTCATAAAGCAATTTTTTTCCTTTTTTCTTATTTTCGCAGTTTGGAAAGAACTTCTTCAAAGCATACACCATCCAGTAAGGGTATTTCTAATTCTATGGATCGTTCTATGCATAACTTAACAAAATGAGAGGCTTTCCGGACAGATTTTTCAAATGGAACTTGATTTACTGCATCAGCTGCTAAAATAGATGCAAAAATATCTCCGGTTCCAGGTCGTGATGAACCAATTTTATGCGTTCTGATAAAGCATCCTTTATAATTTGAATCTTGTTCCCTAATTTCTTGATCATAACAATAATTTGCAATAAACTCTCCCTGCAAAATACCTGTAATTACAATTTTTTTAGGTCCCATTTCCAGAAGCTTTTCCACAAGCTCCTGAACTTCAGCTCGTTTCCAGCCTTCAAGTTTATACGGTGTATCAGTCAAAATACAGGCTTCCGTCAAATTTGGTGTTAAAATATCCGCATAAGAAACCAGTTGTTTCATCTCCTGACACATATCGGACGTATAGGTTGCATAGGGAACTCCGCTGTCTCCCATAACCGGATCGACTAATACCTGTGTCTCTTTCCCCCGAAATTCTTTTATAAAATCTTCTACAATTGCAATTTGTTGCTTGGAACCCAAAAAGCCACTTGCAATTCCATCAAATGATAAATTCATTTTTTTCCATTCCGCAATATACGCTTCCATATGATTCGTATAATCATCAAAATAAAAGCTTTCATATTCTGTATGATTTGACAAGATAGAGGTCGGAATTGGACAACATTGTACTTTCATCGTAGAAATGATGGGAAGCGCTACTGCAATCGAACATCTTCCAAATCCCGTAAAATCATTAATAACTGCTATTCTTTTCTGTCGATTCTGTAATTTCTTTTCCATATCAAGCTAACCCATTTTTAACGTTTCTTTTTGATTTTACTTTTGCTTTTTGTTTTCACTTATTTTTTTCAATTTTGGTTATTTTTTGACTCCATTTATTTTTTCAATTTTGGTTATTTTTTGACTCCACTTATTTTTTTCGATTTTGACTATTTTTTGACTCCATTTATTTTTTCAATTTTGATTATTTTTTGACTCCACTTATTTTTTTCGATTTTATTTATCCTTTTAAATTTCACTTTTCCTTTCAAGCATAGCGTTTATGCTTATCCAGTTCCTTAATCTGCATAAGTATCAAATAAAGACATTTGTACATAATCAGACATTTTAGGTACAGTCTTTCCGATAAAATTCAGCAAATCTGATTTTCGAATCTGTCCCGCATGAACTTCTCTTTCAAAAACCACATCATCCATATGCAGTTCATGAATTTCTGATATTTGATCGGATATGGAAAAGAAACGAATCTCTTTTCCTTCCATAACCGCCACTGCAATATCCGTAAGAATTGCCTCCGATACCGGTCCAAATACCCATAATTCATCTGCTGTCCGAATCAATTGATGGCAACACTCTATAATTTCATCTTTTTTAACCATTTCATTTAAATAAAATCCGTAATTCATAAATGGGTTAACTGCTGCGACTCCCTGTTTAACAGCAAACTGAACCACAACTTCTTTCGCATAAAACCAGCTTTTGGAATGCGTCACATAAACCATTTTACGAATATTCCGTTTGCCTGCTTTGATCCGAAGCCGCTTCATATCTTCTTCCATGCGACGTTGCTTTTGTTCCACAATGGACTGTGCCCATATTCCAGCTTTTAAAATATCCTCTGATTCATATTCTTTTGACTGCTCATCTACCACTTGATGCTCTGGTGTCCACATCAAATTATCCGTTTCCAACACCATTTCATCACTCGTTAATAATGCTGTACCTTCTTTTACAGAAATAGTGGTTACTTTTTGGATATTTTCCAATTCTTCTTTTAAATTACTCCGAAGTAATACGGCAAAACGAGATTTTTCATCTGTATTAAGCAGTAAATTTCCTGTAATTCCTACCTGCGCCGTCAATTTCTGATATACTTTTTTTACAATTATTTTGCCATCCTCAGATATCTCAGATGCCATTTCTTTCTTTTGTAAAAATTCATCTTTTGATAATTCAAAACTTCCTTGATTTTGATTATCAGTTTTTGTCTCCGCAGTTTCAAATCTACATAATGTTTCACGTGAAACATTATCCTCCAATCTTGTATTTCTCTCTGCGATAACAAAACGAATTCGATTTGTTTTTAATAAATAACCTGCAAATAATGCAGCTAAATTATCTCCTAATATCACCGCTTCATAGAAACTGTTCTTCATAGATTTCTTTTCCACTCTATCGTTTCCTTTTACATGAGTTTCTTCCTTGTTCATTTTCATTTCCTCTGCGTATGCGTAGATTATCCTTCTTCAAACTGCTATTATCATATCTTTGAAAAAACGCGCCTGACCATTGGCAGACACGTTTCAAATATTTATTAATTTCTCAGCAATTCCTCGTTTATCGTTAAACAGTCCTCTTCTAACGATAAACGATTCTTTGCAATTATCTTATGAAAGATTAGTAAGATTAGTAAGCTTAGTAAAATGCAATCGCTTAAAGATTTTATTTTAACATCTTAATAATTTTCTCAACTGCTTCTGCCATTTCTTCATTTTCATAAGCTTCTATTGTACCTTCATCTCCTGCATTTGCTAATCTTTCGTCCATAGGAAGCTTTGCTAAAACTTTTAAATTACACTCTTTTGCAAATTCTTCCAAACGACTCTTTCCAAAAACAGGCATTTTCTTTCCACAATCAGCACAAACAATATAGCTATAGTTCTCAATCAAACCTAAAATAGGAACATTTAATTTATCTGCCATTTTGCAAGCTTTCTTAACAATCATACTCACAAGAGTCTGAGGAGAAGTTACCATCACAATTCCATCTACTGGAAGATACTGGAATACCGTAAGCGGTACATCGCCTGTTCCAGGAGGCATATCGATCAACAGATAATCCAGGTCTCTCCATAAAACATCCGTCCAGAACTGTTTCACAACACCCGTGATAACAGGTCCTCTCCATACTACGGGTGTATCTTCCGCTTCCAGTAATACATTAATAGACATCATTTTAATGCCGCTTTCCGTTTCAACAGGTTCAATTCCTTTATTCGGACCATCTTCTGCAACTCTATGCACTCCAAAAATCTGCGGAATGGAAGGTCCTGTTACATCTGCATCTAAAATACCAACTTTATATCCTTTACGCTGCAACGCAACGGCGGTCATCGAAGTAACCGACGATTTTCCAACGCCACCTTTTCCGCTGACAATTCCAATAACATGTTTAATGTGATTAGAAGGATTCGGCGGAAGCTTCACAATTTTCTTTTTATTTGCGCAATTCTTACAATCTTTTTTATCACAAGTCTTGCTGTCACAGCTAGAACATCCTGCATCTTTTTTTGCTTCTTTTGCACCAGCAGTATTTTTAGTCTCAACAGATGTATGATTCTGATCTGCTACTTTCAAATCTACACTTCCTTGATCTCCTGTTCCTTGATTTGCTGTTTCCTTCTGCTTTATTACCTGATTATCCATTTTCCCTCTCCATTTCTTCTTCAAATAATTTTTGCAGTGTGTAAATGACTGCTTAATTTTGATCCATGTCTGCTTCTTCCAGAACTTGAATTTCTAAATAGTCAAACTCTATGGATTCTATAAAATTATCTTTTCCAAAACGACATTTATTATGGCGTTTAAATTCTTGAATCGTAGCTTCCAGCCAAATCGGATTTGCAAGATCATATGCAAAACAAATTTCTTCCACACCTTTTAAGATTTTTCTTGTACGATTCAAATCGCTCTGGTCACAATATACCATATCCTTTAGAATCCGATTATTTTTTACCAGTTTTCCCCATAAACGAAACATCCCGTATTTCTCCCATTATCTCAAGATATCTCTGTTGCTGCAAATAGTGAAAATGATGGAAATGGCAGAAGAAATATGAATGCAGTAAATACTCCTAACACCATTCTAATTCTAACATATCCTTGCAACTCATTCTTTGCAACCCATTCTTTGCAAACACACTTAGTATAAATCGAAACGCATTTTCTGTAAAGAAAAAAGCATCATCTCATTCTGAAATGATGCTTTCTTTAAACTTTAACCATCTACATCAATAAATAACCATATCTACATCAGCAAATTCATTAGAAATACAGAATATGATTTCAGTCCATTTAGCCGCATGCACACAGATCAGATTTTTTATCCACACAGATTTCATATATCCAATTTAGTATATTCAACTTAATGCACTCAACTTCATAGATCCTACCTAGTATATTCAACTTCATGCATCCAACTTCTTAGATCCTACCTAGTGCACTCAACTTCATGTACCCAACTTCTTAGATCCTACCTAGTACATTCAACTTCATGTACTCAACTTCGTAAATCCAATTTAGTACATCACAAAATTCAAAACAGGTTCTATACAAAATATTCTCGAAGAATATCTTCGATTACCTTTTCTTCTTTCGCTGAAAAACGATGTTTTTTTTCATCCGGAGAAATTGAAGATCTTCCCTGTGTTTCTTCACACTCTGAAGCTTCCACATTTCGTTCGCGCCCTGCTGCAATACGTTCTAAACTCTGACGAAGATATCGAAGATCTTCTTCTGTAAAACTATTTTTTTCAAAATCTGTTCTATGCTTTTCTGCTGATGTTACGTTTTTCCGTTGTTCCTGGCCGCCTAATGCAGATGTTTCTGTCATTGCAGACTTTCTTTTTCTTCCTTCTGCCCGGTTTTCTAACCGACTTTCTGCTCTTCCTTCCAAGCGATTCTCTGCTCTAGTATCAAATCGACCTTCGACTCGATTACCTGTTCGATGCTCCATGCGGTGATCCAATCTACTTTCAGGCCGATTCTCTGCGCTATTATCCAATCCACTTTCTGATTTCAGTTCTGATCTGGCATCGGCTCGATTCAAAATACTTTCTTCTTCTTTTGCACGTGCCATTCGTCTTGAAAGATTATTGGTAAAATATTCTTCCAGATAAAGTTTTAAACGCTCCTGCATCTTAACCAAATCAAACAGAAAATATATACACAATCCTGTAATTGAAAAAAATGCAGTCATTGCTAGAGAAGTTAGAATGCGTCCTGTACCAAAATGATAGATTCTTTGAAGCATCGTTACCCCACTGCCAAAAATCAAGCAAATTAACGCTGCTTTTTGAGATGCTTTACCAGCACTTTCTGTACGAATCAGAAAAAAACGATGTTCCCCTAACTGTTTGTCTACAAATAGCGGAATATTTTGGATTCCTTTATTCACACGATATGTATTTTCAAATCGGTTTTTCATCTGAAGTAAAAATGAATGTCTCACATTCATCATATTCTCGGTCTGCCTTATCATTTGTCGGTAATAAATGCCTGTTGCCAATGTTCCCAGTATCCCTAAGATGGTAACTGCTGCCATGACATAAACAGGAATTGTTGATTCTAGAAATCTCTCCATTTAAAATACCTCCTGTTTTTGAGACCTCTCACTTCCTGAGTATACCTGAATCATACATAGTACAAAATTTTCTTTTCTCTATATAAAAATCATGCATACTCTATTCACTATCTGCTAAACATAAGGCAATGTTCAGCTAACAGAATCATTCCCTCCTTGCCAGCTGAACATAATTATACTCTTTTCTAAGACGATTGAAAAGAGAGATAGGACTAAAATCGTACGACAAATAACTGCATTTTCTGCTGCCTAACCAAGCGTATCATCAAATATTCTTAGCAATTTCCAAGATCAAATTCACACTATGTGTAATCGCTTTTGCTTCAAATTCAGAATAATCCATCGTAGCACTATCATCTGCTTTATCAGAAATCGCCCGCACGATTAAAAAAGGAATTTGATTCAGATAAGCTGCCTGTGCAATTGCTGCACCTTCCATTTCACAACAATAACCCTGGAAAGTTTCTAACAGCCAATTCTTTTTCTCTTTATCGGAAATAAATTGATCTCCACTTACAACACGTCCAACGTGAACGCCAATTTCCGGATTCACTTTCCGACATGCAGTTTCTGCAAGCGCGATCAGCTTTTCATCTGCTTCAAAAATAGACTGTTCCATTCTGGGAATTTCTCCAATTGCATATCCAAATCCCGTTGCATTCATATCATGCTGCAGCGCATCTTTTGATAATACAATATCGCCAATATCAATTTTAGCTTGCAGAGAACCTGCAATTCCTGTATTGATCATTACATCTGCATGATAGCAATCAGCTAAAATCTGTGCACATATCCCAGCATTTACTTTTCCAATTCCACAACGCACAACAACTGCATCTTTTCCAGAAAGCTTTCCTTTATAAAATTCCATTCCAGCTTTTTTATCAATTGTTACATCCGTCATCGCTTCTTTTACGCGGCTTACTTCTTCATCCATTGCGCCAATAATCGCTAACATAATCTTCTTACTATGCTATTCCACCCGAACAGCATCCCTTTCTTTATTTTTCTCCACCCAGTATAACTGTCATTTTTTCATCCGTCAACATTGCCCCCATTCCTATTTCTGTGGTATAATCATTTTTGCAGCTAACAATCAGTCTGCCCTCACTATTAAAAGAAAAGAGCTCATATTAACATTTTCAGAAAAATAGTCAGGAATACATCATATTTAGGAGGGGTTATACTATGGTACAATATAAAACCAGCGGAACATGTTCTTCCGCAATCACTTTCGATATTAAAGATAACAAACTGAATGGTGTTCAGTTCACAGGTGGATGTCACGGTAACTTACAGGGAATTTCCAAACTGGTAGAAGGCATGGATATTGATGACGTAATCACCAGACTGGAAGGAATTCGCTGTGGTTCCAAGAAAACATCTTGTCCTGATCAGTTAGCTTGTGCACTGAAAGCTTACAAGACACAGTTTAATAAATAATCCATTCTGGAGGTATCATCCATGAAAAAAATCATTCTGACCGGCGGCGGCACAGCAGGACATGTAACACCAAATCTTGCCTTATGTCCGGAATTACAAAAGAATGGATTTGAAATTCATTATATCGGTTCCTATCAAGGCATGGAAAAAGATCTGGTAGAAAAAGCTGGTATTTCCTATTCTGGAATTTCATCCGGTAAACTTCGCCGCTATTTTGACGTGAAAAATTTTACCGATCCTTTCCGCGTGATAAAAGGCTATTTTGAAGCCAGACATCTTATTAAAAAATTAAAACCAGATGTTGTTTTTTCAAAAGGCGGATTTGTAGCAGTTCCTGTTGTAATGGCAGCCAGCCGTGCAGGAATTCCTGTCATCTCACATGAATCCGACATGACTCCGGGCTTAGCAAATAAGCTTTCGCTGCCCTTTTGTACAAAAATCTGCTGTAACTTCCCGGAAACACTCTCTTATCTTCCAGAAGATAAAGCAATTTTAACTGGCTGTCCGATTCGTGAAGATCTGTTAACAGGAAATCGAGAATCTGGTTTTCACTTAACCGGCTTTTCACCTTCCAAACCAGTACTTCTTATTATTGGAGGAAGCCTGGGATCGGTTAAAGTAAACCAAGCTGTCAGAAGTATTCTTCCTGATCTTCTCAAAGATTATCAAATCGTACATCTTTGCGGAAAAGGAAATTTAGATGAAACACTTACCTCTATGCCCGGATATGTACAATATGAATATATGAGCGATCCCTTAAAGCATTTATTCGCCATGGCAGATATTGTAATTTCCCGTGCTGGAGCCAATGCCATCTGTGAACTTCTGGCACTGCAAAAACCTGCTTTATTAATTCCACTTTCCGCTGCTGCCAGCCGAGGTGATCAGATTTTAAATGCAAAATCCTTTCAAAAACAAGGCTTCAGCGAAGTACTGGAAGAAGAAGATTTAACACCTGAAACATTATATCAGGCAGTATCTTCTTTATATCAGAATCGAGAGACATATATTCAGGCTATGAAGAACAGCAACCAATCCAATGCAGTTTCACGCGTTGTATCGCTGATCAAAGAATCCTGTTTATAAAACAAGCATCCTTTACATGATACAAAAACCTTAATTTTAAGGGGCTGTTGCTAATAGATAGTTATCTGACCGTGAATTATCTATGAAGCAATAGCTCTTTTTTATGTAAAAAACAACAGAGAGCATCACTCCACAGCTGATAAAATCAGTTATTTTCTGACACTCCCTGTTTATAGCCTCGCTGCTCTTGAGCAGGTTAGGTACTCTGTATTCACTTGTCAGCATCAAAATTTTAGATTTTTTTCACTTAATTCCCCAAACGCTGTGAACTACCCATTGTCTAAAGCCAATGGGCTTCCTGCTTCATAAACCTCGTA
>CAZTHP010000080.1:0-11904 GCA_964613155.1 uncultured Lachnospiraceae bacterium
ATTTTTACGGCACCGATTATATACTATACCGTGTTATTTTTTACGTTATAGCACCACATTGGAACATCGCATTTATAACATCATATTAGAATGATGTTGCGGTGAAATGCCCAAACCGTGATGCCAATGGATTGTTCTGTGCTTTGCACGCTCACAATCCTGGTATCATTAGGATGCTGGCAAATGCAATGGAAAATACAGCAGAATGGAGAGATGGATCAATGAAAACAATTTCAATTCTTGGTTCTACGGGGTCGATCGGAACACAGACACTGGAAGTGGTGCGTGAAACCGGTGATTTTCGTGTAAGTGCATTGAGTGCAGGTTCGAATATCGATTTGTTAGAAAAGCAGATGCGGGAATTTTTACCCAATATGGCAGCGGTGATGCAGGAAGAAAAAGCAGCAGAGCTGGCAGAACGGACAAAAGATCTGGGGATTCCGGTTTATGCCGGTATGGAAGGCCTTTTAGCAGCCGCTGTAGAGCCGTCTGCGGATATGGTGGTAACGGCTGTTGTGGGAATGATCGGGGTTCGTCCGACGTTAAAAGCAATTGAAGCGGGAAAGGATATTGCTCTGGCCAATAAGGAAACTCTGGTTACTGCGGGACATCTGGTGACGGAAGCGGCGAAAGAAAAAGGTGTTCGGATTTATCCAGTGGACAGTGAGCACAGTGCGATCTTTCAGGCATTAAAGCAGGAAGAACCGGCGAAGATCAGCCGTTTATTGCTGACTGCTTCGGGAGGTCCTTTCCGTGGAAAAACACGCGCAGATTTGGAGCAGGTTCGCTTAGAAGATGCGTTAAAGCATCCGAATTGGAGTATGGGTGCCAAGATTACGATCGATTCGTCTACTATGGTCAATAAAGCATTGGAAGTGATGGAAGCAAAATGGCTGTTTGACGTTGAATTTGATCAGATTGAAGTAGTGGTACAGCCACAGAGTATTATTCATTCTATGGTAGAATTTGTCGATGGCGGGATTCTTGCGCAGTTGGGAACACCCGATATGAAGCTGCCGATCCAATATGCACTGTATGAAGCAAAACGCCATTTCCTAGGCGGAGATCGTTTGGATTTTGCTGCGTTAAAACAGATTACCTTTGAAGCACCGGATTTCGATACGTTTCGTGGATTGAAGCTGGGATTTGAGGCAGGTCGTCAGGGCGGCAGTGTACCGACTGTGTTTAATGCTGCAAATGAATGGGCTGTTGCCCGATTTTTGGAAAAGAAGATTGCATATCTGGATATTATCCGTATTATTGAGGATGCTCTTTCGGTACATGAACCAATCGCGCATCCGAATCTGGAGGAGATTTTAGAGACAGAAGCAGCAACGTATCGATATTTAGAAAGCAGGTGGAATTTTTGCAGATAATAGGTATTCTTCTTTCGCTTTTGGCCTTTGGGGTTTTGATCATCTCACATGAATTTGGTCATTTTTTATTCGCAAAGTTAAATGGAATCTGCGTAGAAGAATTTTCAGTTGGTATGGGAAAGCGGATTCTTTCCTGGCAGGGAAAGGAAACCCGTTATTCTTTGAAACTAGTACCGTTTGGCGGTTCTTGTATGATGTTGGGTGAGGATGAAGATTCCAGTGATGAACGTGCTTTTGGAAGCAAAAGTGTATGGGCGCGTATTTCGGTATTAGTAGCTGGCCCATTCTTTAACTTTATCCTGGCATTTCTTTTGGCGATGGTCGTTTTGGGAAGCATGGGCATCGACCGACCGATCTTAACAGGTGTGATCGATGGATATCCGGCACAGGAAGCAGGCATGCAGGCAGGCGATCAGATCGTACGCTTAAATAAAGAAAATATTACGTTTTACCGGGATGTCAGCTTATATCTGGCGCTGCATCAGGGAGAGGTTCTGGATGTTGTTTATGAGCGGGATGGAAAGCAGTATGAGACCGTTCTGACACCAGAATATCACGAAGAATATGGTACCTATATGATGGGAATCGAGGTAGCAGGAGGCCGTAAAAAGGTTGGCTTTTGGGATACAGTCAAATACAGCATTTATGAAGTCGGTTACTGGATCCGCTATACTTTTCTTTCCTTGGAAATGATCGTTACTGGAAAGGTTGGAATGCAGGATGTTTCGGGACCGGTCGGTATGGTTTCCTCTATGAGCAGTATTGTGCAGCAAAGCAGTTCCGATGGGATTTTCTATATTTTCCTCAATTTGGCGAATATCTGCATTTTGCTCAGTGCTAACTTAGGTGTTTTAAATCTGCTGCCGCTGCCGGCTTTAGATGGCGGACGTCTCCTGTTTTGTTTGATCGAAGTAGTGAGAAGAAAGCCTTTGAAGCAGGAATACGAAGCGGTGGTGCATGGAATCGGGTTTATGCTGCTGATCGGTCTTAGTGTTTTGATCTTAGCGAAAGATATTTGGCAGCTGTTTTTATAAAAGAGTAGGAGATGCTATGTTACGTAATCAGACACATGAAGTAAAAATTGGGAATCGGGTAATCGGAGGATCGCATCCGATCTTAATTCAGTCCATGACGAATACACGAACGGATGACGTAGAAGCAACTGTGGAACAGATTCTGCGTTTAGAAGAAGCAGGTTGTGAGATCGTTCGCAGTACTGTGCCGGATGAGGCGGCAGCGAAAGCGCTGGATCGTATCCGTTCCCGGATTCATATTCCCTTGGTAGCCGATATTCATTTTGATTATAAGATGGCGCTTGCTGCAATTGAGAATGGTGCCGATAAAATCCGGATTAATCCAGGAAATATTGGCAGCAGAGAGCGGGTGCAGGCGGTTGTCGATAAAGCAAGAGCGTATCAGATTCCAATCCGTGTTGGAGTAAACAGTGGTTCTTTGGAAAAATCCATCATTCAAAAGTATGGAAAAGTAACCGCAGAAGGTTTGGTAGAGAGTGCATTGCAAAAGGTGCAGATGATCGAAGATATGGGATATGGAAATCTGGTGATCAGCATCAAATCTTCGAATGTTCCGATGTGTGCACAGGCGCATCAGCTATTGGCACCGAAGACACGTCATCCGCTCCATGTAGGGATTACGGAATCCGGTACGCTGACTTCCGGTAATATTAAATCAGCCGCTGGGCTTGGAATTATCCTGTATGCAGGCATCGGCAACACCATTCGTGTTTCTTTGACGGGAGATCCGGTAGAAGAAATCAAATCTGCCAAAATGATCCTGCGGGATCTGGGGCTGCGTCAAGGCGGTGTAGAAGTCATTTCCTGTCCGACCTGCGGCCGTACTAAAATTGATTTGATCGCATTGGCAAATCAAGTGGAAACGATGGTAGCAGGAATCGAAAAACCTTTAAAAGTAGCGGTGATGGGCTGCGTTGTGAATGGACCTGGTGAGGCAAAGGAAGCTGACCTGGGAATTGCAGGCGGAATTGGAGAAGGGCTTTTGATCCGCAAAGGCGAGATCATTCGCAAGTTGCCGGAGAACGAATTGCTGCCGGCATTAATGGAAGAAATTAAGAAAGCTTAGAGATAGAGAAGGACCGTTCAGAACCAACTGAGCGGTTCCTTTTTCTCGTATACCCAGTGGGTGTACATTCTCATAATGGAGAGGCGATAATTTGGCGAAAACATTTTCAGAAGTATTACCGGGATTTCAGCCTTCTGCTGAAGTTTCGGGTGTGTTAGAATGGCTTCAGGTCGATCGGGTGCGCTTGAACCGAGCATTGGATCTGATCTTTATTGATTTAACGGCAAGGCGGCTGATTCCGAAACGTTTATTTTATAAATTAGAAGGGGAAATTAAAAAGCAATATTTTTATACCGCGACAACTGGTATTAAAATCCGGGAAAATTATCGGCTGTCAGATGCGTATTCCGCAGAATATTTGATGGAACAGTATCGGGACAGCTTGCTTTTGGAATTGAAAAATTACAGCAGATTGCTGCATAATCTGTTCGATCATGCAGTATTGACCTATCCAACCCCAGAAGAATTGATCGTGGAAGTCGAAGATTCATTGGTAGCACGTGCTAAAGGGTCGGAATTGGAAAAAATCCTGCATAAAGTTTTAAATGAGCGTTTTCATATGAATGTCTTGATTCAGTTGATCTATACGGATGTGAAAAAGCAGACAAAAGAGGAAGCAGAAAGTTTCATCGAATTGGAAACGCGCAAAATCGTCGAGCAGCAGGAGCGGCTTCGACAAGAGAAGCAGGAGCACAAACAAGAGGAGTACACAGATAAAAAAGCGGAGAAAGCAGCAGGAAGCGGTAAAAAGCGAGAAGCGACTGCTTCGAAAACCAGGCAGTCCAAAGAGCGAAAAGGCACAGAAGCTGCTGGATGGGAGAAAGGTGCAAAAGGAAAGACCGGGCGTTTTTCAGAGCGCAAAGCCTCGTTTAAGAAATCTCCGGATGTCATTTATGGGCGAAATTTCGAAGAACCCTTGATGAATCTGAGCGAGATTCAGGATGAGATGGGAGAAGTCGTCGTTGGCGGTGAGGTACTGGATGTCGATTTTCGGGAATTGAAATCGGGCAGTACAATCTGCTTGTTCCATATTTTCGATGGAACGGATAGTATCGGCGTCAAAACCTTTGCCAGACCAGACCTCGTAGAAGATCTGAAGGCTGGTATTACGCCGGGAATTTACGTGCAGATCAAAGGGATTGCAGCGTTAGATCATTTTGACAAGGAGATTGCGATCACTTCTGTCCGGGGAATTAAGAAAGCAGCAGCGCCGAAGAAAACGGAGCGCCTTGATAAAAGTCCGAAAAAGCGAGTGGAACTGCATTGTCATACAAAATTTAGCGAATTAGATGCCGTTTCCGATGTCAAGGAATTGATGAAAACGGTTTACGATTGGGAAATGCCGGCATTGGCACTGACGGATCACGGCAATGTACAGGCATTTACGGAGGCCTATCATCAATTACGAAGTGACAAGCCTTTGAAATTAATCTATGGGATGGAAGGGTATCTGGTAGATGATCTTGCTGCAATCGTTGAAAATCCTGGGAACTTTACGTTAGATGATTCCTTTGTTGTTTTCGATCTGGAAACAACAGGTCTGAATAATCAGGTACATAAAATTATTGAAATTGGTGCCGTAAAAGTCGAAAAAGGAGTGGTTGTAGATCGATTTTCTTCTTTTGTCAATCCGCAGGAACCGATTCGTTATGAGATCGAGAGCTTGACAGGAATCAGCGATGCGATGGTAAAAGAGGCTCCACCGATTGAGACGGTGCTGCCGGAATTTTTGAAATTTTGTGAAGGTTCGGCGCTAGTGGGGCACAATGCCGCATTTGATGTAAACTTTGTTTTAAGAGCGGCAAAAAAACTGGGAATTTCATGGGAAACACCCTGCTGGCTTTGTACGATGCGTATGGCGCGTTATTTCTTCCCGAATCACAAAAAAGCAACGTTGGATTACGTGGCAAAAGAACTGGGAATTTCTTTGAAAAACCACCATCGGGCAATAGACGATGCAGAGTGTACGGCAGGCATTTTCATTGAGTTTTATAAGATGTTTCGCAAGCAAGGGGTTTCCACCTTGCAGGAAGTGAATACCGTTTCGACCCCTACTGTCGAAATGATTCGAAAAAATCCGAAGTATTATCATATTATTTTATTGGCGAAAAATGATCTGGGGCGGGTCAATTTATATCGTTTGGTCTCAGAGTCGCATTTAACGTATTACAATCGAAAACCTCGGATTCCCAAATCACTTTTGATGGAAAATCGAGAAGGTCTGATCATTGGCTCGGCTTGTGAAGCCGGGGAATTGTTCCAGGCGGTGTTAAATGGTGCCGATGATATGCGGATTGCGGAACTGTGCAATTTCTACGATTATCTGGAAATTCAGCCAATTGGAAATAACCGGTTTATGCTGGAAAAATCGGGTCTTGGGCTGGAGTCCGATGAAGATCTGCAGGATTTAAATCGACGGATCTATGAATTGGGCAAGGTCTTTCAAAAACCAGTGGTTGCAACTTGTGACTCGCATTTTATGAAGCCGGAGGATGCCATCTACCGAAGTATCATTCAGGCAGGACAGGGATTTAAGGATGCCGATCGTCAGCCGCCGCTGTATTTTCGGACAACGGAGGAAATGCTGGAGGAATTTCAGTATCTGGGTGAGAAAGAAGCAGAGGAGGTTGTCATTACCAACACCAACCTGATCGCGGATATGTGTGAACCGATTGAACCGGTTCGCCCAGATAAATGTCCGCCTGTTATTGAAAATTCAGATCAGGATCTGCGTGAAATCTGTTATACGACGGCACGTAATATTTATGGAGAGGAGCTTCCTCAGATTGTAGTCGATCGTCTGGAACGGGAACTGAATTCCATCATCAGCAATGGATTTGCCGTTATGTATATTATCGCGCAGAAGTTGGTAAAAAAATCAAATGACGATGGGTATCTGGTTGGTTCCCGTGGTTCCGTTGGTTCCTCTTTTGTTGCCACGATGGCGGGTATTACGGAGGTTAATCCGCTAAGCCCTCACTATTATTGTTCGAATTGCCATTATTACGACTTCGATTCCGAAGAAGTAAAAGCATTTAGTGGAATGGCTGGCTGTGATATGCCGGATAAAGTATGCCCTGTTTGTGGGGAGCCGCTGAAAAAAGAAGGCTTTGATATTCCATTTGAAACCTTTTTGGGCTTTAAAGGCGATAAAGAACCCGATATTGACTTAAATTTCTCAGGAGAATACCAAAGTCATGCGCATGATTATACAGAAGTCATCTTTGGAAAAGGCCATACTTTTCGAGCGGGAACGATTGGTACCTTGGCAGAAAAAACCGCTTTTGGTTATGTCATTAAATATTATGAAGAACGCGGAGGCAAAAAGCGTCGTTGTGAAATGGAACGAATTTCAAAAGGCTGTGTAGGTGTCAAGCGCGGGACGGGGCAGCATCCGGGCGGTATTATTGTAATGCCGCATGGAGAGGAAATCTACTCCTTTACACCTGTCCAGCACCCGGCAAATGATATGACAACAAAGACGATCACGACGCATTTTGATTATCACTCCATTGACCACAATCTGCTGAAACTGGATATTCTGGGTCACGATGATCCGACGATGATCCGAATGCTGGAAGATCTCATCCACATCGATGCCCGGAGCATTCCGCTGGATTCTCCGGAAGTTATGAGCCTATTCCGCGGAACGGAGGCACTGGGGATTACTCCGGATGATATTGACGGATGTCAGCTGGGAACTCTAGGAATTCCAGAATTTGGAACGGATTTTGCGATGCAGATGTTGATCGATACGCAGCCGAAATATCTTTCTGACCTTGTGCGGATCGCTGGATTGGCGCATGGTACTGATGTATGGCTGGGAAATGCGCAGGATTTAATTAAAAGCGGAACCGCTACGATCCAGACCGCCATTTGTACCCGTGATGATATTATGATTTATCTGATCAATAAGGGTATGGATTCGGAAAAATCCTTTAAACTGATGGAAAAAGTACGAAAAGGAAAAGGCTTAACTCCGGACGAACAGGATGCGATGCGTGCCTGCGATGTGCCGGAATGGTATGTGCAGTCCTGTTTAAAAATCAAGTACATGTTCCCGAAGGCTCATGCGGCGGCTTACGTTATGATGGCATGGCGGATTGCCTATTGTAAGATTTTTTATCCAAAAGAGTATTATACGGCATTCTTTTCCATTCGAGCGGATTGCTTTAACTATGAAGTGATGTGCCAGGGACGGGAAAATCTCGATCGTTATCTGCACAGTCTGCAAAATAGTACCGAAAAGTTGACGGCAAAAGATCAGGGCATGATTAAAGATATGCGAATCGTGCAGGAAATGTATGCCCGTGGATTTGAATTTATGCAGATTGACCTTTATCAGGCCAAAGCGACGCGTTTTCAGATCATTGAGGGCAAAATCATGCCTTCGTTTCTGAGTATCGATGGGTTGGGAGAAAAAGTAGCTGTTGCGATCGAGGAAGCAGCAAAAGATGGTCCTTTCCTTTCACTGGAAGATTTTTCAGCTAGAACGAAAGCAACTTCAACCAATGTGGCTTCTATGAAACGTCTGGGAATCTTTGGCGGATTACCGGATACCAATCAGTTGGATTTTATGAGTATGTTGGAAGCGTGGGACGAATCGCAGTAGCCGTCTGTTAAGGTGAGAAAAAAGAAGGCAGGTACCATATCCGGTGAATCAAATTTCATCGGGATGGTACCTGCCTGTTTTCATTTGCAAAATGTCTTGGTATCACTTTTTGTTTTAATCAGCAAAGAGCTTTGGCATCAATAATGCCAACCAGGTATTGTTTAATCTGCTGCGGGTAAACGGGATTGGTTATAGGCTTCGATTTCTGCAAATTGTGTTTCCAGCCAGGAAATCTGCAGGGTTTTTCCAATCAAAACAAGTGTTCCGGTTCGTTGCTCTGCTGTAGCATCCCGGTCTTCTTCAAAAAGGTCTCCAAAAACAGCATCTACTTTTTTTACGGTATGATTTTGCATCGGCAAAAGTCCTTTTGCCCGCCAAATTTCATTCATCTGCGTATCCAACAGAATTTTTTGAAGCTTTTGGAAGCCTTCTTCGGTAAAGGGGGTCTGGAAATCATACGACCAGGTTAAAATCTTTTGTTGTTTTCCAGTGGCCATACGAATCGGTTTTGCAGAGACGCGCTCTGCTTCCTCGACTACCAGTTGCACCGAAGCTTTTCGTTTTCGTTTGTGAGAAACCACCGAAGCTTCTTTTTCCTGTATAATCACAGAGGAATCAGTTTCCGTTGTTTCTGTTTCTGGCGAAGAAGTTTCTGTTTGATTGGTTAATGAAGCAGAGTTTTCAACGTTTTGATCAGAAAAAGTCTCAGCAGTGATCTGTGCCAGTGGTGTATCGATCAATTCGGCATGGGCATTGATGGAACAGATGGCGTCCTTGGCTTTTTCAATCGCATCGGTTTCCATTTTTTCCGTGAAATTCAAATAAACCGTTTCGGCTGCGAGCAGCTGTTCGGTAAAAAAAGGACCAACAATCTGCAAAAGTGGGATGATTTTTTTGGCATTCACGACCATAATGTGGCGGTTTTGTGTAATATTGGAAACTGCCAGACAGGCGTCCCGTAAAGCAACAATATCAGCTGCTCCTGTTGGTTCGATAATGATATAGTCTAATTTTTGCTGCGCTAACAGCATCCGGATCGCGCGGGTAAAATCACCTTTGACACTGCAGCAGACACATCCGGAAGTCAGTTCTTTCACTTCGATCGATGTATCAAATTCGCCGGCATCAAGATTCACCTTGCCGATTTCATTTTCAATAATAGCAACCCGATAGCCTTTGTAAGCAGTTTCCAGCATTTTTTTGATCAATGTTGTTTTGCCGGATCCTAAAAGGCCATGGTAAATATCAAGTTTTGTCATGAGTTACTCCTCTCTCTTTTAATAGAAATTGTATTGTAATAGCAAAGGCTATGAATAGCGATCATCTGACAGCATTTTGTAAGAAAGATAAATATGAACGAGTTTAGCCATATCCGTAAAATCAATATGTATCAGTTCTTTTAATCGTTTGATCCGAAAGACCATCGTTGCGTGATGAATGTATAGTTTTTTTGCAGTTTGAACGGCATTCATTTGGTTCTCCAAATACGTCAAGAGAGTTTGACAGTAGTCAGTATGGTTCTTTTCATCATATTCTTTTAAAATGTGAAGTTCTTCGGCACATAAAAATTTGGAAGGTATTTCATGGTTGGGTTGGATTAAATAGTCCAGTACATAATCGGAAAATTGGTGTCGCCAGATCATACCATTTTGCAGCAGACCAAATGTTAAAGCTAGTTCTGCCTGCCGAAAATAATAATAAAGATCGTTTAAGTTCCGACAAAGATTGCTGATTCCAAGACGAAAGTTGTTTTCGCGGATGTATTCGCTAAATGCCTGCAAGCAGTCTGATGCTTTTGCATAACGACTGGATTGAAAAAACAAAACAAGGTAACTTTCTTCATAGATTGCATAAACACCTTGAAATGTCTGCATGATGTGACGGCAGTAATATAGATTATTTTTGCTGGGAACCTTTGTCTGGTTAAGCGCAAGGTATCCAATATAATAATATTCTTCAGGCTGCCATCCGCAGAAAAGCAATGTGTGATTGAGATACAGCGGATGAATCGGCTTCTTTTTCAGCAAACTTTTTAATTGTTGATATAAAGCAGAGGAAAGAAAACCGGTTTCATCGGAAGGATTCTTCTTGATTACATACGTGTGATTGATCAAAATCTGCACATGTTTTCCCAGCACATTCATCAGAGCGAGGTCACTGGCAGTAAAGGTATGTGGTTCATCTACGCTCATAGCAACGATTCTGCCAAAATAGCTATTTAACAAAAATAAATTGAAACAAAGTCCTTCGGATTCATAGTAATGGTGTGGATCGGGGGAAATAAAAGCTGTTTTTTTCTGGTGGATCTCGGTTCCGTAGGTATCATTTTTAATGAAACTGATATACTCAATCGGCATCGAATTGCCAAGTCCAGAGAAGAAAGGAAACTTTGGTCCGGATAGAAAAAGCTATTTAAATTCAGAGTCGATCAGAGACAGTGTTACCCCAAAAATCGGATAAGAAACATCAAACATCATCTGTAAACTTTCTTTTTGCAGAGCGGTAAGCAGTTCTTCTTCCCAGTGTGCATATTTTTGGAAGGTGCACAGGATGCAGCGATAGATTTCGCGGTATCGTTCATATAGAACGCTATCTTCTAAAGCAGCAGTTTCCAGAGAAGGAGCGTCTTGTAAAGAAAGTGCAGAATCCTGAGGATGAGATTTTTTTGGACGGCATACGATAGATGGAACCGATAAGTCCGAAAATACAGAATCACCGACTAATAAAATGGGAGCCGATGCCTCCTTTCCAGATAAACAATCCCTCTTCGTTTCAGAATTAGTATAACAATTTTAGATTCCCCATACAATTATAAACATTTTATAATATATCGTATGGAATTTCAATATCTATTGCTAATTTATAGGAAATACATTTTCGATTATAATGTTGGTGTAAAGAGAATAAAACCTTTGAAAATACGGGAGTTTTTTCTAATACAGCCATGGCAAGAAAAGCATCCACGCCGATATGGTGAAGGGATTTTTATTACTAAAAGATTTAGGAATTAAAAAATGTAGATTTTAAGAGTATTTAAAATTGAAAACATGAGGAGGAATACGAGTATGTTAACACCTGCTGCTGTTATGAGCAGTCCGAGCTGCTGCAATTTCCATGGACCGCAGGGTGGATGAAAGCGCAATCCGTCAAAGTGTACGGGAAACAATCGATCAGTATGTACCCGGCGGTGGATTTGCAATGTGCGGCGGCGCCAATATTGTAGAAGAAGCAGGAGATGATACCGTAGCAAAAGTAAGAGGCTGGGTATTGGATGAAGCAAGAAAATACGGAGTAGATTTCTATAAAAATCATCCCGCTGACTAGGCGAAAATCTAGATGCTGTTCGATTTAAATTAGATATGCGTAAATATAGAGAGTTTACAACCGCTATCTTGAAGGTGTCACATTTTTCAAGTAGAATATATTTGAGAAAAGTTTCAAACAGCGGCGATCTGGCTAACCGCCAAGTCGCCGCTTAATTTTTTGGGAAAATTCTCAAAAATTCTTGTAAGATTTCTTCATTTGCGAAGTCCTATAAATGGAAGGAGGTGGTAGCGTAATGGAGTTTGAGCAGATATACCAGACCTATTTCAAATCAGTATATCAATATATTCGGCAACTTTCGGGAGACGAACACATTGCAGAAGAAATTACAAGTGAAACATTTTTCAAGGCAATGAACTACATAGGCGATTTTCGGGGTGAATGTGATATGCGTGTGTGGCTCTGTCAAATCGCCAAAAACGCATATTTCTCTTATCTGAAAAAGAACAGCAGAATTGTAAGTGTTGATGAAGCCGAATTGTTGAATATAGC
>CAZTHP010000081.1:0-11787 GCA_964613155.1 uncultured Lachnospiraceae bacterium
TTGTTGGGTCGTTTTTAGGGTAACTGCTGAAAAACCCCGTATTTCCGGGCTTTTTCGTGTTGTCCCTATTATCAATCACTCCCATCCCCTGTAAAATTCCTCCTGTTCGTTTTAACAATCCTGAATCTGTAACTGTAATTTCCAAATTCATATTTTCATTTTCAGCTTCTTCATCTGCTATTTTTCGAATCTGTACTTCGTACTGCCGATAGCTTCCATCAAAACAATTAATAATCTGCGCTTTTCCATTTTTAATCTCATCTTTACAAGCAATCTTCACTGCATCTTTTTGCCAAATTTCTTGAAAAGATTCTCTCCGCTTCAAAGTTCCAATCTGTTTTTGTATCAAATTATGGATTTCCGGATTACCTTGTCCAAAAATCCCCTGTCTCGTATTCGCTTTTACAGTTCCGATGCAAGACTGTGTTCGATAATCAATTGCACCTGCTAAAGAACCCGGCTGATTCTGAATTCCTTTCACCAAAGAATAGATTTCTGCTTGATATAACTTCCCCTGCTCCATATTCAACATGGTATTCGTATCAATATCGTTGATACAATGTCCAAGAGCTGCAAAACAACCGTCTTCCTCTAAATAAGTTAAAGTTCCAATTCCATGCATATTATCCCGAATCCACAGCCCTGCAAGATATTCTCCTGAGACGGATTCAACTGGCTGAATTGTTATTGTCTTCATTTGTCCATCATGCTCTACTGTTAGTCGAATAGAAGCCCCATTGCCTGTTTGGATCATAGATTGAAACTGTTCTTTGGATACAATTTTTTTTCCATTTGCATTTAAGATATAATCACCTGCTTGCAGCAGACCAGAACAGGGAATCTGTTTTTTTCCTTGTTTTGTTGTTACTTCGATTACCTCTGTTACCAAAACACCTTTTGTTTCTAAATAAATTCCTACAGGTATTCCACACGGTAAAAGTTTTTTCGTTTCCAAAGACCGAGAAGTGAATATTCTATCAGCGGTTAACTGCTCTGTACGATAAGCAGGCGCTGCTTCTGAAAAAAAGGTCTGTTCTAAGATTCCAACGATTTCTTGCTTTTCTGAAAATCGATCTGCTTCCACTGCTAAAAAATCCGTATAGGATTCTGTAAATACGAAAAAATATAATAAGGTAAAACAGGAAATCAACAAGTACAGTCGTTTTAAAAAAGCCTGATAATTTGGATGTGTCTTCTGCTGCCTCCTGTTCTGAGGATCTCCACGCATAATACTCCTCCTTTCAAAATTGCTAAGTTTTCTAAGCGAAAGTTTTCGATTCTGTTTTTTTGATAACTCTCGATTTCAAAACTCTAATTTAAGCCTTTTAGATTTGGTTCCTAAGAGTATTATGCGATAAATTCCCATTGTGAATCATGTATTTTCTGGTTTCCAATTTACCTTTGTTCGAAACAGCCCTAACTTTCACCTTATTTTCACCCGATTTAGAAATAGGAGTTTCCAGAAGAAATTTTTCCATTTCAAACACACGATCAAATGACGGATACGTTATCCAATCATTTGTCTCTGATGGCCGGCTAAAGATTTGAGTTCTCTTGCATTCTCCAAGACAGCATCGGTGATCTGAACGCCGCCTAAAAGACGTGCCAGTTCTCGAACAGATTCTTCTTCCTGCAATTGACTGATCGTTGTAAGTGTTTTTTGATCTACAATCTGCTTTTCGATCATAAAATGATTGTCTGCCATAGAAGCAATCTGCGGAAGATGTGTAATACAAAGCACTTGATGTGTTTTTCCGATCCAGGAAAGTTTTTCCGATACACATGCGGCTGTCCGTCCGCTGATACCGGTATCAATTTCATCAAAGATTAACGTCGGTATCTGATCCGTATCAGCTAAAACAGCTTTTACTGCCAGCATAATACGGGAAAGTTCTCCGCCCGATGCAACTTGTCCTAACGGCTGCATCGGCTGACCGGGATTGGTAGAAATCACAAATTCTGCATGATCAAATCCATTGCTGCCAAACTGACCTGAACGTTCAAAATGCATATCAAAAGAAATCTGTAAAAAGTTTAATTCCTGCAAACTATTTGTAATCGCCTGAACCAACGGAACTGCTGCTTTCTTGCGGATCAACGAAAGTTCTTCACATAAAGCAAGTACCTGCTTCTTAGATGCTTCACAAGCTTTTTGTGTCTGTCTGCGATTTTCCTCATAATGTTCTAATTCCTGCAATCGATCCTGTTTTTCTTGCAAACTTTCCATAATCTGCTCATAATTGCGACCATATTTTGCTTGAAGGGAATGAATGCAATTTAAACGCTCTTGAATTTCCTGATACGTCTCCTGGTCAAAACTTAATTCCTCTAAATAAGCAGCAATTTCATGATTTAAATCCGATAAAATCGATTCCAAATCTTGAAGCTGAGAAGCAATCGGATTCAGAGAATCATCGTAACGTAAAATCGAATGCAGCTCTCTGACGGCTTTGGAAACAGCTTCTCCAGCAGATGTGCTGCTGCCGTATCCTAAAACACTTTGCACGATTCCCATTGATTCCAAAATATTGCGGCTATTGGAAATTTTTTTATAAACCTGTTCCAGCTCTGCTTCTTCGCCTTCTTTTAATTGCGCAGACGAGATTTCCTGAATCTCAAATTTCAAAAAATCCACTTCCCGCAAACGAACTTCTTCTTCCAGAGAAAAAGTTTGCAAACGCCGACAGCACTGTGTATATTCTTGATATGCCGCTGCTAATTTTTGCTTAACTGGCAAAATCTCCTGTCCAGCATAAGTATCCAAAATCTCCAGATGCTTATACTGATATAAGAGGGACTGATGCTCATGCTGACCATGAATATCAATTAAATAACCCGTTATCCGCCGTACTTTTGCTGCTGTAACTGTTTCATCATTGATTTTAAAAATATTGCGCCCTTTTTGAATCTTACGGGATAAGATCAACAATCCTTCCTCGGTTTCCACATCCAATTCCAGAAGCTGCTTTCTCTTTTCTTCTTCCAGATAAAAAATCAACTCTACATACGCATATTCTGCACCCGCACGAATCACATTAGAACCTGCTTTTGCACCTAATGCCAAGTTAACCGCGTCTATTAAAATTGATTTTCCTGCACCAGTTTCTCCTGTTAGAATATTTAATCCACTTCCAAATTCCATATCTGCTTCTTCAATTAAAGCAAAATTCTTAACATGTAAATGCATCAACATAGCAAGTTCCCCCTATTATCCTAAAATCTAGCCCAAAGCCCTCAACTATCATTTTCTAGGCTTAATCGACAATCTTCTCTCATCAAGTTTTTTCAGTCAAGCTTTTTTTCAATCAAGTTTTTCCATAAACGATTCTTTTCCCAAATAATCCTTCTCCATAATCCGCTTCTTATACATCCACCGTTTTAGAAAGCAAAGATCAGAAACCACGCCTTACTTCCTTTTTCATTCAAAAAGAAAGCACATCTATTCTTTCTTCACAAACGAACAGATGTTGTGAACAGTTGTTCGCGAATGTTTGTTCCGATTATAGCGCAGCCAATTAAAAAAAGCAAGCACTTTCTTTGGAAATGTACTTGCTTTTTTCTCTCTATATTTTTTTACTAAGATTCTTTTCTTCTTCCTTGAAGCATTTTTTGGATTTCTTTCATGAGTTCTACCGTGTCTTCTACGCTTCTTACGGCACACATGATCGTATCGTCTCCTGCGATACAGCCTACAACCTGTGAAAAATGAAGACCATCCAGTGCAGCTGCAACGGCCATTGCCAGACCGGAAACGGTTTTAATGACCAACAGATTCTGCGCCATATCCATCGAAATAAATCCATCACAAAAAATTCTGACATACTTATCTTTCATTTCGTCTTCTTCTTTTTTCAACAGCGTATAACACTGTTTTCCTTTTCCATTCGGCATTTTCGTTAATTTCAATTCCCGAATATCTCTGGAAACAGTTGCCTGCGTTACATTGAAACCTTCTATATTAAGGCGTTCTGCCAGTTCTTCCTGTGTTTCTACATCATATTTACTGATCAGTTCTCTGATCTTATCATGCCTTTTGATCTTCATAATCCATTTTCGTTGCAAAAACCCATGGCCTTTTACCGATGGGAGGAGCAACCGCGTCTCCTTTCTAAAAGCAGTCATCCCCTTTCCTTTTCAGGACAAGAGAATGGATATTTTTATTTCCAACTGTTCCGGTTTTCTAGATTCATTTTCCAACTCCGGCTCCAGTTTTTTATCGTTCGGACATTTTCCTTCGCAGCGTTTCCAGAAAACTGACATTATTTACTTTTAGTATCGTTACCATTTCCTCTGCCTGCTTGATCTCAATCCGATCTCCTGGTCTTAAAAGTCCTGCATCATTGCCGTCAAAATAAGCCTGCACCGGTATAAAACGTTTTCCGGGGCGTTTTGTAACTTCAACCATGATCCGGGAATCCGCGCGCAGCACAATACTTCGATTGTGCAAAGAATGCGGGGAAATAGGGGTCAGCAAAATACTAAAAGCTTTCGGGTCTACGATTGGTCCGCCTGCGGAAAGGTTATAGGCAGTCGATCCTGTCGGTGTCGCCATTATGATGCCATCTGCTACGTATTTATTCAACAATTCGCCGTCTACAAAAATATTATAATCATTTACATCTAATCCCTGCGAGCGGGAAAGTACAATATCATTTAACGCATGTTCGCCGATATGTGTTCCATCTTTTTGAATGATTTCTCCATATAAAAGCATTCGTTTTTCCAGGGTGTACTGATCGTTCAACAGACATTCCAGTGCATGTTCCATCGAATCGGGATTAATTTCTGCCAAATATCCCAATGTTCCATGGTTGATTCCCAGAAATGGAATTCCTTTATAGCGCAGGTCACGGGCGGCCTGCAGCATCGTTCCATCGCCGCCAATGACCAAAATACACTGCGTATCATCCGGCACTTTTTCCGGATTGGTATAACGATACCATTCGTGATCGTCTGCTGCTTCGTTATCTACACCTGCATCCAACTTACAGTAACAGCCTTTTGTTTCCAGATAATTACGAACCATATAAGACAGCTCCCGGCTGCCCTTTTTTCCATAATTACTGATAATGTAAAATTTCTTCATGAATTGTTACAGTACCTCATGTGCTTTCTGCGTAATCTGCTCTGCACTTGGAATGTACGGTGCCTGTTCCGGCCGTTCACATCCTTTTCCCAGCCACACAAGATATTCAATATTTCCTTCCGGTCCTTTGATCGGAGAATGTTCCAGTCCCAATACCGTAAATCCCATCGCCTGCGCACAAGCGGTTACGGATTCGATTACCTCTACATGTACTTTTCGATCGCGCACAACGCCTTTTTTTCCGACTTTTTCGCGACCTGCTTCAAATTGCGGTTTGATCAGGCAAACTGCCTGCCCGCCTTCCCGCAGAAGTTCATATGCAGGAGGTAAAATTTTGCTCAACGAAATAAAGGAGACATCTACTGAAAAAAAGTCGATTGGTTCCGGGATGAGTTCCTGATTCAAATAACGCGCATTCGTTTTTTCCATGCAAACCACGCGCTCATCTTGACGCAGCTTCCAATCCAGCTGTCCTCGTCCGCTGTCTACGGCATAAACCTTCACTGCACCATTTTGCAGCATACAATCGGTAAAACCGCCTGTTGACGCACCAATATCCATGCAGGTACTGCCATTAAGATCAATCGGCCATACCGCCATCGCCTTCTCTAACTTTAAACCGCCGCGGCTGACATATTTTAACGTAGCACCTTTTACTTCAATCAGTTTTTCACTGTCAAATACCATTCCCGGCTTGTCTTCCTTCTGTCCATCGACATAAACGATTCCAGACATGATCAGGGCTTTTGCCTTTTCTCTGGAAGGTGCTAAGCCTTTATTTACCAGTAATATATCTAAACGTTCTTTCATCTTTCTTTTACTCTCCAATCTGCTCCAGAATTCGTTTCAAAATAGAGGCTGCATCCAGACCGATTTCCTGTTTCAAGGTATCCACATTGCCATGTTCCACATAAATATCCGGGATTGCTGCCTGAATCAGAGTTCCCTGAAATCCAGTTTCCTCCATCCAGCTGGAAACATGCTCACCAAAGCCGCCCTTTCGAACATTTTCTTCCATTGTCACAAAAAGAGTGTGCTGTTTGGCTGCTTTTTCCAGACAGGCCACATCCATCGGACTGACAAAACGCATATTGATCAAAGAAACCTGATGTCCCCGTTCCTTTAATTGTCTGCGTACTTCTGCGGCTGTCTCAACCATACTGCCTACCGCCAACAATGCGATTTCCGATTCCTCACAGAGCCATTCTGCCTTGCCTGCCTCAATTGGAGCCCGATGCTCGGCAAATCCTTTCCAACCTGTTCCCCGTGGATACCGTACAGCGATCGGATATGGATATTGAAACGCAAATCTCAACATATCCTGCAATTCATAAATATTTTTCGGTGCACACACCGTCATGTTCGGAATATGCGATAAATACGAAAGATCAAAAATGCCTTGGTGCGTCTCGCCGTCGCTTCCTACCAGACCAGCCCGATCCACGGCAAATACCACCGGTAAATTCTGGATACAGACATCATGGATCACCTGATCGTAAGCTCGCTGCAAAAAGGAAGAATACACCGCTACTACCGGTTTCAGACCACCAGCTGCCATACCAGCTGCCAAAGTCACTGCATGCTGTTCTGCAATTCCCACATCAAAAAATCGCTTTGGAAATTCTTTCGAAAAGGAACTTAATCCCGTTCCATCCGGCATCGCAGCGGTAATAGCTACGATATCCGGATCTTTCTGTGCTTCTTCACAAATGGTTTTCGAAAAAATATCTGTCCAGTCCGGTTCAGTTTTCTGCTTTTTCACCTGTCCTGTACGAATATCAAAGGGAGAAACCCCATGAAATCGCTCTGGATGTTCCTCAGCAGGACGATATCCTTTTCCTTTTTTGGTTAATACATGGATCAATACCGGCTTCTTTAACCGTTTTGCATTCTCCAAAACAGTAACCAACCCTTTGATATCATGGCCATCTACGGGTCCCCAATAGGTAATACCCATATTTTCAAATAACATGCCCGGTACCATAACCTTTTTCAGGTTGTTCTTGACAGCAGACAGCATATTCAACACCGGAATTCCCACATTTGGAACCTGTTCCAGATGATCACTTACTTTCTCTTTTAAGTCATAGTAAGCAGCTGTTCGACGGATTTTGCCCAAATGTTCACTGATTCCACCTGTATTCTTCGAAATCGACATTTCATTATCATTTAAAATGACAATATAATTTCCTTTCAAACTGGAAACATTATTTAACGCTTCCAACGCCATGCCTCCTGTTAAGGCACCATCTCCAATAACGGAAATCACCGCATGATTTTCCCCTTTTTGATCTCTTGCCATCGCCAGACCCATGCCAGCTGAAATGGAAGTGGAACTGTGCCCGGTGTCAAATGGATCACATGCGCTTTCTTTTCGCTTAGGAAATCCGCTCATACCGCCATATTTCCGTAATTCATCAAAACCGGAACGTCTGCCGGTCAGAATTTTATGGGTATAAGACTGATGACCAACATCCCAGATAATCTTGTCTTTTTCCGGATCAAAAACCAGGTGAAGTGCCATTGTCAGCTCCACAACGCCTAAATTGGAAGCCAAATGACCGCCTGTAACACTAATCTTTTTAATCAGAAATCTCCGAATCTCTTTCGCCAGTGTCTCATACTCTGATTCCTGAAGTTTTCGTATATCTCCTGTCTGGTTGATTTTATCAAGCAACATTGTATCCCCCAATTTCTTCTTCCAGAAGCTCTGTCTTGCAAAATTTCTCCCTATGAACAATGTTTGTTAAACGATGGTCTAATTCAACCGTTTTTTCTATAAACGATCTCTGTTTTACAAAGTTCTTCCTGTAAACGATGTCTGTTTTACAAAGTTCTTCCTGTAAATAATCTCTGTTTTACAAGGCTTTTCCTGTAAACGATGTCTGTTTTACAAGGTTCTTCCTGTAAATAATCTCTGTTTTACAAAGTTTTTCCTGTAAATGATGTCTGTTTTACAAGGATCTTCCTGTAAACGATGTCTATTTTACAAAGTTCTTCCTGTAAATGTTTTCTTAAATGATCTCTGTTTTAGAAGGTTCTTCCTGCAAATAATGTCCATGTTACAAATTAGAACGGTTTCTCTTTGCAAATGATATCTATTTTTCCCGATTAACCAACATTTGAATCAGCTGCTCCAAAAAAGGATTTTCATAAGGCAGTGCCCGAAGGGTTTGAATCGCATCTTCTGACAATTTTTTCACGTCTGCTTTTGCCTTTTCCAGTCCTTCTAAAGTAACATAGGTTGTTTTATGATTCTTTTCATCACTGAGAACAGGTTTCCCCAGAACCGCTTCATCTCCAACAACATCCAGAATATCATCCTGAATCTGGAATGCCAGTCCGACATTTGCTGCAATCCGAACGATCTGCTCCTGTTCTTCACAGGATGCTCCTGCTAAAATCGCACCGATCTGCATGGAAGCTTCTAAAAGAGCACCTGTTTTTAAAGCATAAATAAAATCCAGTTTATCCCGTGGAATGGCTTGATCGGTCAATTCCACATCGACTGTCTGACCACCGATCATTCCATAAATTCCCGATTTATTGGCAAAAACGGTCATCGCCTGCAGTACACGATCGGTATGCGGTGTCATAGCCGCTGCTTTTAATACTGTTTCAAAACAATATACCATCAACGCATCACCGGCTAAAATTGCCATATCTTCGCCATACTCCACCCAGGTCGTATGCTTGCCCCGGCGATAGCGGTCATTGTCCATCGCAGGAAGGTCATCGTGTACCAAAGAAGCCGAATGCATCATCTCCATCGCTGCCATAAAAGGCTCGATTTCTGGACCATTTCCGCCAAACAAACGGTAAGTTTCCTGCATGAGCATCGGACGAAGACGCTTTCCGCCTACAGTTACACTATAATTCATGGACTCCATAATCGTTTTCTGATGTCCGGTTTCTTCTGGTAAATAACGGTCAATTACAGCTTGTACCTGAGCTGTTGCCTGCTTTAACTGTTCTTTAAAGTCCATAGATTTCTCCTTCCTCATTCAGAATCACCAGCTGCTGCTCTACCTCTGCTAAAGCCTGGCTGCAATATTGAACCAATCCGATTCCTTCCCGATACATATGAAACGATTCTTCCAGCGTACATTCCTTACGCTCCAAACGAAGGATCAATTCTTCCAGCTGTTCCAGCGCTGTTTCAAGCGGTATTTTTTTCTCATTCCCCATTTCAAGCCTCTCCAAACTCAAGTTTTTCACTCAGACCTTTCGTTAGCCAAGTCTTTTCCCAGTCAAACAATCTCGATTGCATTTCTTTGGTTTTTCTCAAAGCTCGTCATCCAATTCGCAATGCATCACTTTCGCCTGTACTTTTCCATCGGAAAATTGCAGCAGGATTGGCTGTTCGAGTTCCAGTTCTGCTGCTGTTCGCACCGGCTTTCCCTCAGCATCCTGCACATAGGCAAAACCACCCGACAATTTCTTCAGCGGAGAAAGTACATCAAGCTTTCCAGCACATAAAGCAATCCGATGTCTGCAGTCCTTGATCTGATCCTGCAGCGTATATTCCAGCTTCTGCTGCAATTGTTTCAGCTGCTGTCTTCGCTGCTGAAGCTGATAAGCAGGATCCTGCACATTTAAACGCTGTCTGCAGGACTGAATTTGTGCACGCTTTCGTTCTAATTGCAGCTGCATCGCCGTATCCAGCTGTTTTTTTCGCGTCAGCAGGGTATTTTGATAGGCTGCATAATCAAAAACTGCCAATTCTGCTGCTGCGGAAGGTGTAGGTGCCCGCATGTCCGCCACAAAATCAGCAATCGTATAATCTGTTTCATGGCCAACTGCTGAAATAATTGGTGTCTGCGCATGAAAAATCGCATAAGCTGTTTCTTCTTCATTAAAAGCCCATAAATCTTCCAGCGAACCGCCGCCGCGTCCAACAATGAGACAATCCAGCCCCAGTTCGTCCAGACACTCAATTCCCGCTGCAATAGAGGCACTGGCCTGTTCACCCTGCACAAGTGCAGGATATAAATATAAGGTGACATACGGATTTCTTCTGGCCGCTATGTTGCAGATATCCCGGATCGCCGCTCCTGTCGGGGCTGTCACAACTCCGATCCGTGTCCCAAAACGGGGAATCGGCTGCTTGTATTCTGCTGCAAACATGCCCATTTCTTCCAGCTGTGCTTTCCGTTTCTCATATTCCTGATACAGCACACCGATGCCATCTGCTTCCACCGTCTGCACATACAGCTGATAACCGCCATCCCGCTCATAAACATTCACACTGCCGCCGGCTACAATTTTCA
Source organism: uncultured Lachnospiraceae bacterium (assembly GCA_964613155.1). GTDB lineage: Bacteria > Bacillota > Clostridia > Lachnospirales > Lachnospiraceae > TWA4. The sequence goes on from CAZTHP010000081.1 coordinate 10,357, forward strand.
TCCCATTTTGCAGACGTATGTTTAAATGCATGCGCTGGGAACGAAACATCACCGCTTTTAGTACACCAGTGGAATCCTTGAGCGTAAAATAAATATGTCCCGACGTATGATATTTACAATTGGAAATTTCGCCGCGGACATAAATCTGACGCAGGGCAAAATCCTGCGTAAAAAGATTTTTAATATACGCATTGACCTGCTCGACCGAATAGACACTGGCAGCCATTATTTTTCAGATTCAGCTCGAACGATTTTACCCAGTATGCCATTTACAAAAGAAGAAGAATCTTTTCCACCATACTGTTTCGCCAGTTCTACCGCTTCGTTGATCGCAACTTTATCCGGCACTGTTTCATCATAGCGAATCTCATACAGTGCTAAACGCATCAGGCTCAGGTCAACTTTCGCCATACGACGTGTCTGCCATCCTTTTGCATACTGGTTGATCAGCTCATCCATTTCCCCAGCATGTTCTAAAACCTGCTTTGCACGCTCTGTGATCTGTACTTTTTCTTCGTCTGTACAATCTGCCAGTTCCTCAGAATCCAGATACAGTTCCATTTCTTCGTCCAGATGATCGGTCTCATAAAATTCTTTCATAAAAATCAGTTTAAATGTATGTTCTCTTAATTCTCTGCGTTTCATCCGTACCTCCATACCATGTTTTCGTCATTTATTTATGCTTTTTCGGCAAAAAAAGGGCGCAGAATAACACCGGCCCTATTTTATTATTGTCTACAATTATCAAGGTGTATATGATCAGTTATCATATTGGGTTTGCACCACTTAATCCATCTGAATACCTGCGATTCGAACATTGACATCAATCACTGCAAGACCTGTCATATTTTCAATGGCATTCTTAACGCGTTCCTGTACAGCCAATGCGGTTGCCGGAATTCCATATCCATATTTCAGGATCAAAGACAGATCACAGGATACGGATGTATCCATCACGGCTACTTTCACGCCTTTCGGAGCTGTCTTCATACCCAGCTTACCTGCCAGTTCATTTGCTGCTCTATCTGCAATGGATGCAACTCCTTCTACTTCGGTTGCTGCCAGACCGGCAATGATCGCAACGACTTCATCTGCGATCTGCACGGAACCTACCTGGCCATTCTCATGTATTACATGTGTGCTTCTGTTTTCAAAATCATTTGACACGTCTATACCTCCTGCACAATACGAATTTATACTCATTTCAATTCCCATTGATTCCAGAATAGTATAGCAAAAAAAGCTTCTAACTGCAAATGCTTTTGCTTTTAATTTATCAAGCCTGATTTATCAAGGTTCTTCCACCACATCTGTATGGGCAGAGTTCATCAGGGAAATGACAATGTCGGAGATTTCTACAACGGCCTCTCGTTTCACCGTATCTTCGATCTGCGCTTTCTCCGCATCGGAACTACTTTCACTTCCAATCAA
>CAZTHP010000082.1:0-11568 GCA_964613155.1 uncultured Lachnospiraceae bacterium
CACCAGCATCATTATATATATTTCGCCGCTTTCTTGCAAGTCTAAAACAAGCATTCCCCATAAGATCTTCTCATGCAGCACCAAAATCCCCAAATCATCTTAAATTTGCAGAGCCTTCTCACGCAATCGCTTAAATCACGAAAGGATTAGGCAATATGAAAGAAATTCTTTCCGAAAATTCACTTTCTGTATTGCATCTTTTTTTCTAAGATTTTTGATTTTCTTCACTTATTTATTACATTTTACTGGTTTATACTTTCTTTTCTTGTCAAGATTTCCTATAAAATGAAAGCCTTCTAATAGAAATTGGAAATTATTTCCTGATAAAAATTTTTCTTAAATTTCACTTAATGATTGCTGGAAAAGAAAGCTTATGTTAAAATAATAATTGCGTGCCTATTTGTAGGCAACACGTAACTTTAACCACATCTCACGCAGCTGCGCGCACTGAAGCCAGATGATCTCAAGTGATTGATTCTCACTTTTGTCAAGCAAAGATGGTTGATCTGTAAATCTTCAAGGTAAGGACTTATTTCAAGTGAATGATTCACAGATCTTCAAGCGAAGGAATCATCCCTGGTCATTGATTCATGGTGTTTCAATACAGCTGTATGGGCGTAAACTAAAAAAGGACAAAAAAGTATGGAATTTACAAATGTTATGGGACTGCTGGGTGGACTCGCACTGTTTTTATATGGTATGCAGATGATGAGTACCGGCTTGGAAGTTGCTGCCGGCGATAAGATGAAGCAGATCCTGGAAAAGTTAACAGCCAATCGCTTTTTAGGAATTGGTATGGGCGCACTGATCACCGCACTTGTTCAATCATCCTCCGCGACAACAGTCATGGTAGTTGGTTTCGTTAACTCTGGTATGATGACATTAAGACAGGCTGTATGGATCATCATGGGTGCCAATATTGGTACTACGATCACAGGTCAGCTGATCGCGCTGAATGTTGGTGTGATCGCACCGCTTGTAGCATTTACTGGTGTTGCACTGATCGTATTCTCCAAAAATCAGAAGCTCCACTATATCGGCAATATCTTTGCCGGCATTGGTATTCTGTTTATCGGTATGGATATGATGAGCAGCTCCATGGAACCTTTACGTGAATCTCAGGCATTTATCGATTTATTAAGTAAATTTGATAATCCTCTGTTAGGTATTGCAGTTGGTGCAGTCTTTACCGCGATCATCCAGTCTTCTGCTGCTTCGATCGGTATTCTGCAGACCCTTGCAAACAGCGGCGTTATTCAGTTATCCGGTGCTTCTTTCGTTTTATTCGGTCAGAACATCGGTACTTGTATCACAGCCCTTCTGGCATCAATTGGTACAAGCCGTCATGCCAAACGTACTACGATCATCCATATCTTATTTAATGTAATTGGTACGATCATTTTCACAGTTTTGTGTATCACAACGCCTCTAGTTTCCTTTGTAGCGGGAACCAATCCGGGCAATCCGGCAGGACAGATCGCAAATATGCATACCTTCTTCAATATCGCAACGACGTTGATCCTGATTCCCTTTGGTACTGGATTGGCTACAATTGCAGAAAAACTGCTTCCTGACAATGGCGAACAGGAAACGGGTCTTACCCTTGCGTATATTCACTCCAATGAAAAGGATATGCAGCTGGGTCTTTCTGCTATCAACATGAACAATACCCGCCTGGAAATCATGCGTATGCTGGAAATGGTCGGCGATATGGTTTCCACCAGTTTGGATGCATTTATGAACCGCAAGACAGAACTGGTTGCCAAGGTTGATGAAACGGAAGAATATATCGATTTCCTGAATAAAGAAATCTCCAAATATATTTCCAGAACCGTTGCACATGAAAGAACCGAACGAGGCAGTCAGATTTTCAACTATTACTATAAGATTACCAGCAATATTGAACGAATCGGTGACCACGCAGTTAACATCGCCGGTTATACCTATATGCTGAAAAAGAAACACATTCATTTGTCCGAAACCAGTATTCGGGAAATTATTCAGATTCAGAATGTATGCAAGGAATTGATGGAAATTTTGCTCAGTGAATCTTCCAGCGAATTAGATACCTACGAAAGAGTTAGTATGCTGGAACAGAAGATCGATGATATGACCGAAGAATTCCGCAATGGCACTATGGCGCGGATTCAGGAAGGTGTTTGTTCCGATGAAGGAAGTATTTTATACTCTGAAATGCTGACCGATTTCGAACGTATCGGAGATCATGCCCTGAATATTTCCAAGGCATTTACCAAAATTCGTTTATTAAACAGCTAGTTAACCCATTCCCCCTTTGAAGGGTTTTCATAGTTCATTTTAAGAAATCACCAAACAGGAGCGTGTTGGATTTTCTGACACGCTCCTGTTTTAGCACGTTTTTCATCTAAACAAACGGATTGTTTTAGCATAAACAGATGATTTCAAAATAAAATTCCAAAATAAGCAGAAACGATCCAGGGCAATTTCAAAAAACACATTGTATTGACTTGAAACTATTACAAATGAAAGGATTTCACTCATGCAAAAGAGACGTTTTCATTTTCAAAACCTCAATACAGAAATGATTTTAATCATTCTGAATCTGGCATGGCCTACGATGCTGGAACAATTGATGCAGACTGTCGTGCAGTATGTGGATACCGCTATGGTTGGCACGTTGGGAACTCAGGCAACCGCTGCTGTTGGCGCAACGAGTACGGTCAACTGGCTGGTCGGCAGCACGATTTCGGCGTTAGGTGTGGGCTTTCTCTCCCATATCGCCAGAGCTTACGGCGCAAATGACCATGAAAAAGCCAGAGAACTCGTCGCACAGGCGGTTCTGATCGTACTGACTGCTGGTATTTTTTTCACCATTTTGACCGTGTCCCTCAGTAAACAAGTTCCAGTTTGGATGCAGGTTGACCCCAACATCCAGGATTTGACATCCCAGTATTTCTTTATCCTTTACCTGCCGATGCTTCCCCGAACAGCAAGTATTATATTCGGCACCGTTCTGCGAGCTGCTGGTGACACGAAAACGCCGATGAAGATTGGCCTGTTGGTCAATATCATCAATATTCTTTTAAATTTCCTGCTGATCTATCCGACCCGCACAGCAACGGTATTTTCTCATACCATTACCGTATACGGAGCCGGATTTGGCGTTGTAGGCGCTGCAATTGCCAGTGCGATTGCTTTTACTGTAGGCGGAATCTTCATCAGTATCATCGTCTGGAAACATCCGCTGGTCTCTCCCAAAGGAAAAAGCCTGCGCCCCAATCTCCAGATTCTTCGTCCTTGTCTGCAGATTGCCTTTCCGAACATGCTGCAGCGTTTTGGAACTTCTTTGGGCTACGTTGCCTTTGCCTCGATGATTAATTCCATTGGAGAAATCGCCACTGCCGCTCATACAATTGCAAATACCGTAGAATCTGCTTTTTATATTCCCGGATATGGTATGCAGACGGCAGCCGCTACTTTAGCCGGCAATGCGTATGGTGCTGGTGACCGGAAAAAGCTGAAAAGTCTGGCATCTATGTTCATTCCCATTGAACTGATCCTGATGTTCCTCTCCGGCGGCGCACTGTTTATCTTTGCACCTGCACTGGTTCAGATTTTCTCCTCCAACGAAGATGTCATCAACCTCGGTGTTACCGTTCTTCGCATGGTTGCAGTCTCCGAACCCTTATTTGGCTTCTCCATCATTGTGGAAGGTATGATGCAGGGTGTTGGAAAAACAAAAGAACCGTTTGTATATAACATCATCGGCATGTGGGCAATCCGAATTTTCGGTACATTTTTGTGCACCCAGTTCTGGGGAATGGGTCTTATTTCCGCATGGGCGTGCATGATTTTACATAACGTTTTCTTGTTCTTGCTGTTTTTCATCTGCTTTATACGTGGAAAATGGAATCCGCTCTCAGAGCTTCCTGCTTAATGGCTTAAAGTTTAAGGCTCGCTGCCGTATCGTTTGACACGGCAACGAGCCTTTTTCGAAAAATCCACTTCTGACAGTCGCTGTTCCATCACAGTTATTCTTCTCTTTCGTCTCCCCAGAAAAAGAGTGCCACGGTTCCCGGACCTGTATGACTGCCGATCGTGGTTCCTACATCATGAATCTCTACGCGGCCATTTAACGCAGGAAAACGCGCCTCGACAGAAGCTGCAACTGCTTGTGCATCTTCCAGACAATCCGAATGTGAAATATAACACTTGCCGCTATATTCCAAACGATTTTCCGCACGCTGTTCCATCTGCTTTACGATCATTTCGATTGCTCTGCGTTTTGTCCGAATCTTCTGATAAGCAGTCAGTTTGCCCATACGATCTACATTTAGCAAAGGACAGATATTTAAAATACTGCCGACCAACCCGGATGTTTTGGAAATTCTGCCGCCTTTAACGTAGTACGTCAAATCGGTAGAAAAGAACCAACTCTGAAGCTTCTGTTTATTGGCATTCGCCCATTCATATACTTCCTCAATTGTTTTCCCCGCATCCCGCAGATCAGCCAGCTGATCCATCAGCAGACCATATCCAGAGGAAGCCGCCAGGGAATCCACAATGTAAATCCGGCGTTCCGGATAGCGTTCTTCCAAAATACTTTTCGCAATATTGGCAGAATTGATGACACCAGAAATCCCGGAGGATAATGTTACATGCAGGACATCCTTGCCTTCTCTTAAAAATTCTTCAAAATAGGCCTCAAACTCCCCTGCATTAATCTGCGAAGTCTGTGTCTCTGCCCCATCACGCATAGCCTGATAAAATGCCTGAATGGACAAAGTCTCGCCCAAATCATCCCGATACTGATTTCCATCCAATGCATAATGAAAACAAATATATGAAATTCCTCTTTTCTCGAAATGCTCTTTTGTTAAATCTGCTGTAGAACAACAACTAAGTACATAATTTCCCATTACTGCTCTCCTTTTCCAACCAGATTTTATACACATACCAAATCCTCTCAAGGCTTCAGTTGACTGCATTTTCGAATCGCCTTTGATTCCTTTACAAATCCATTTTCACTCAGAGGCAGCATTTAGCTCAAAAATTCCAAATACATCCACATATTTAGTTTATGATATGTTATAATCTGGTTTTGATTACCAGATTATACACCTTTGTCATTTATTTGTAAAGACGCTTTTTCCAGATGTGCCATAATTTCCCGTTTATACTGTAAAAATTCCTCCGATAAATTAAAGTCTTTTCGGCGCGGTCTTGCTTCTTTGATCACCAATTCCTTTGTAATTTCACCCGGCTTTCCCGTCATTAGGTAAATTCGATCCGAAAGTAAAATTGCCTCATCAATGTCATGCGTAATTAGCAAAGTCGAAAGCTTAATGGTTTCCATCACTTGCAGATACCATTCATGCACTGCGCTTTTGGTCAACATATCCAAAGCGGAAAATGGCTCATCTAAGAGTGCTACTTTTTCCGAAAATAAATATGTACGGAGCAAAGCAGCACGCTGCCGCATACCTCCGGAAAGCTGCATTGGATACTTATTTTCCGTTCCGCTTAACCCAAATTCTGCAAAATGCTCCGCCGCTTTTTTCCGTGCTTCTCGTTTTTTCATTCCACGGATCAATAGCGGCAACGCGACATTATCTACAATCGTGCGATAGGGAAGAAGCAGGTCTTTTTGCAGCATATAGCTGATTCGCCCCGGTTTTCCGGTAATTTCCTCATCTTCCAGCCAAACTTCGCCTTCATCCGGAAGACTCAAACCCGCAATTACATTAAAAAGCGTCGTTTTTCCACTTCCGCTGATTCCCAGAAGGGAAACAATTTCACCTTCCCTTAACTCCAGCGAAACTCCATGGATAATTTCTTCCCGTTCAAATGACTTTGAGATTTTTTTCACCTGTAAAACAGCCATACGCCCTATTCCATCCTTTCTTCCATGCTCCATCGCACTGCCGCTGCTCTATCTTCTTATTTGCCTATATCCTTACTTTCCTTCCGTAATGTTTCGACACCTGTCTTCTATCTGATTTTCTTAATTTCTATATTCCTTCATGCGCAGCTTTTTAATTTCGATATTCCTTCATATGCAGCTTTTTAATTTCTATATTCCTTCATACGCAGCTTTTTAATTTCGATTTTTCTTCAATTAACACTTTTCCAATCTCTGCTTTACTGCAATTTCCGCAGCATTTTCGAACACAGATTTCGAATTTCTCCTACTGTGGCAGATACGCATTGGTAAATCCTGTATCCAGCGGCAGTTCTCCTTCTACTAATCCCTGTTCACCAACCCAGCGATAGAAACGATTCCAACGCTCCGCATCCAAATAGCCCCAATAAGTTGCATCTGCCTGATACTGATCTGCCAGATACTTCTGACTTGCCAAAACCAGCTCTGCATCCAATTCCGGCGCAGCTTCACAAAGAATATCCGCTGCCCCCTCCGGATTCTCAATTGCAAATTCATAGCCCTTTGCCGCTGCTTTTAAAAATTTCTTTGCCGTATCGGGATGTTCCTCTAAAAAACGATTACCGGAAATAATCACAGGTGTATAGTAATCAAATACCGGATCTAAATCTGCCAACGCAAAATAATCGGTTTTCAACTGTTCCAATTCCATTTTCATACCCGCCCATGCATAAAAAATCCAGATTGCATCGACAGAATTGCTTTTTAACGCCGATACTTCATCAGTTACCGTACTCGGAATTAATTTTACTTTCGAAAAATCACCGCCTGCGTCTTGTACGATCTGTTCCAAAGATGCTAATTCAATCGCCCCATTCCAGGTCGCATAACGCTTTCCTTCCATCCCCTTCGGCGTATCCATACCTTCTCCTGCACGCGAAACAATCCCCGACGTATTGTGCTGGATCACCGCTGCAACCGCAGTAACCGGCATTGCATGTTCCCCTGCAAACGCAGCTGCCAGAGAATCCTGGAAGGAAATTCCAAACTGCGCCTTTCCCGATGCAACCAACACCACTGCACCATCTTCCGGCGGCTGTACAATTTCCACATCCAGACCTTCTTCTTCAAAAAATCCCATTTTCTGTGCCACATATAAGCCAGTATGATTCGTATTCGGTGTCCAGTCCAGAACAAAGGTAACCTTTTCCAAATCCTGTCCATTACCGTTCTGCTGCTTACCATTCTCCGCCGCAGCACCCGTATCCGCTTCGTCCCTCTTTGAAAAACCACATCCCGTACTCACACCGATCACGGCTGTCAAAAGCACTGCCGTCAAAAACAATATCCAACTTTTTCTCGTTTTAATCGTCATATCAAACTTCTCCTTCCCGTTCTCTATTCCCTCTTTTCCTAACGCTTTCGTTTCCGGTTTATCTGCTTCTTTTCCTAACACTTTCGTTTCCTGCTTCTCTACTTCTTTCTGCCTCTGCTTTTTCGTTTCCTAGTTTCCTACACGTTGCTTTCCCTAACGCTTTCGTTTCCAGCTTCTCTGCTTTTTTCTGCCTCTGCTTTTTTGTTTCCTATTTTCTTACACGTTGCTTTCCCTAACGTTTTCCTTCCCTGCTTCGCCTTTCCCATGGAAGACAATTCTTCTGCAAAAAATCTACGCCCTTCATTAACAGTAAACTAATCAAGGAAATCAGGAAAATTACCGCAAACATTTTATCAAATGCAAATGCTTTTTTTACACGGGTCATATAAACACCTAATCCGCCAAAACCTCCCAACCATTCGGAAATAACCGCACCTACAACCGCATATGATGCAGAAATGCGCAAACCGGAGAAAAACTGCGGCAGTGCCCCCGGAAATTTCAGATAACGGAAAATCTGCCATCTGCCTGCGCCCATCGCCCGAAGCAAATGAACAGAATCCTGGTCAACTGCTTGAAATCCTTCCAGCAGTCCCACGGCAATCGGAAAAAACGTCGTAATCACTACCAAAATCACTTTGGGAGCCATTTCATACCCAAACCACAAGACCAACAGCGGAGCAATCGCTACAGTCGGAATCGTCTGTGTTAAAACGATCAGTGGGTAGAAAGCACGCCGCAGAATTTCAAATTGATCCATCAGCACTGCCATCACAAACCCCAATAAAATTCCAATTGCCAGCCCCAAAAACGCTTCTGTCAGTGTAATCCAGGAATGTTCCATCAAAACAGGAAACTCCTCCACAAAAGCCCGCAGCACTTCATAAGGAGAGGGGAGCAAAAAACGATCCACTAATTCAAAAGAACAAATACCCTGCCAGAACAGTAAGATCAACACAACCGCTGCCCCAGACCATAATTTATTGATGGTGTTTTCTAACTTTCTTTTCAATGCTCAGCACCTCTCTCTCTGGACGATATTGAATCTTCACATAAGCCGATACCGACTTTGCCCCTGCTCGAACCGCCACTTTTTGACACTCCTTGATCACTGCCATGACCGTATCGTAATCGCCTTCAATTGAAGTTTCACAAGGCCCTACAAAATAGTTCAGCCCCGTTGAACGAATAAAATCAATTACCTCGTCCACAATACGGATTACTTCTTCATCCGTTTCTACCTTTGGCAATACTTGAATCGCTGCACTTGCATTCATATAAAACTCCTTTCTGAACTCCTTCCAAACCTGTCATGACTTTACAAAAAACCTCTGCTGCCACACATAGCTGTACACACACTTGCCATCATCCATGCCAGTTGACACAAAACCTGCTCTCAGTGCATAAAAAATGCGCCCTGATCGTTTCGGTGCTATCAAAATGCTGTAAAACTCGTTCACACATTTCTCATACCATCCGAACTACCAGGACGCTGAAAATCCTATCTTTCTACTTGATCCTATTCTACAAAATCCTGAAATCCACAGAATCCATCTTATAATCTCATGGAATCTATCTTATAATCTCACAGAATCCATCTTATAATCTCATAGAAATCGACCATTTTTCAGAAATCACAAATTCCCTACGCTGGCATTATCCAGATCAGGTTTAAGGGTTCAAGGCACTCTCGCCTCATCTCAGCCGACCTTCTGTCAGCACCCCACTTGATTGACTTTTTTAGATTACTACTCATACGTTAAAATGTCAATCTTTTTTCGTTTGCTTTCTGCTGTTTTTGTCTTATCGTCTACGATTTTATCTTGCTCTCTGTTGGTTTTGTCTTATCGTCTACGTTTTTCTCTTGCTCTCTGCTGGTTTTGCCTTATCGTCTACGATTTTCGTTTGCTTTCTGTAACTTTTATTTTATCAACTACTATTTTTTCTTAACTTCTGTTAAATCCGCTTTTCGGTTTCCCTCTGCTAAAACAACTGCGGTTCGTGCAGGAAGATACAGTTCAATACAACTGCTTTCCCCCAATTTTTTCGCAGGATAAGTCATATGCGCAATTCGATCCTGTCCACCATACTGCGCATCGTCACTGGATAACGCCACTGTGTAATCCGCCAACGCCGGAACCGATATCCGCAGATCGGCAAAGGACTGCGTAACATTAAAGTTAAAGACAAACAGCAAACCATTTCGATAAAATGCAATGACTTTTTCCGGTTCTAACAAAAGCATCAAACTGCCCATCCGCTGCTGGAATAACTCATGTTCTTTTGCCATATGGATCATATCTTCATCAAATGCACCCAGCCACTGATATTTCAGCATGTCATTTTCCAATAAACTCCACTGACGACGGCAATAGTGGAAACTCCAGCCATTTCCCTCCCGCGGGAAGTCAATCCATTCCGGATGACCAAATTCATTGCCCATAAAATTCAGATACGCTTCGCCGCCTCCGCCAAGTGTAAACAAACGGATCATTTTATGTAATGCAATTGCACGATCGATCACAAAATTATGACAGTCCTTATTCATATCCGTATACATATTGGCATCTGCCAGACGGAAGATCATCGTCTTATCGCCCACTAAAGCCTGGTCATGGCTTTCTACATAAGCAACAGTTCCTTCACCCGCGCGGCGCAAACACATCTCGCCCCACATCCGGCCAATCTGCCAATCTTCATCCCGGCACTCTTTCACCGTGCGGATCCACATATCCGGAAGTCCCATCGCCAGTCGATAATCAAATCCAATTCCACCATCCTCAATCGGCAGACACATACCCGGCATTCCGGACATATCCTCTGCGATCGTAATCGCCTTCGGATTCACCTGACGGATCAGTTCATTCGCCAGCTGCAGATAGGTAATCGCTTCCACATGTGTATTTAACGAAAAATATTTGGAATCGCTGTTAAAATCCGTTCCCAATCCGTGATCGTGATAGAGCATCGAAGTCACGCCATCAAAACGGAATCCATCAAAATGATACTCTGTCATCCAGAATTTCAGATTGGAAAGCAGGAAATGAATCACTTCATCTTTGCCATAATTAAAGCACTTCGTTCCCCATGCTGGATGATCGCCTTTCGCTCCATCGTGGAAAAACTGCCATACTGTACCATCAAACATATTGATGCCTTCTGCGGTATTGCTCACAGCATGAGAATGTACCACATCCAACAAAACACGAATGCCCATTGCATGTGCCTGATTGACCAGATATTTCAAATCCTCCGGTTTTCCAAACCAGCTGGAAGCTGCATAAAAATTCGAAACCTGATAGCCAAAGCTGCCGTAATAAGGGTGTTCCATGATCGCCATCAGCTGAATCGTATTATAACCCGCTTTTTTCACACGCGGCAGGATTTTATCTGCAAATTCGCGGTAGGAACCCACTTTTCCTTCTTCCTGTGCCATTCCTACATGTGCCTCATAAATAAACAGCGAATCTTCCGCTTCAAACTCCTGATCGGTCCAGGCAAATTCCTTCTGGTCATCTACGACTTCTGCACACCACGTAATGGTCTTCGGATCCTGTACCACTCTGCGCGCATACAGCGGAATATGCTCGGTTCGCTTTCCATCCGCCTCTACGATCGTCTGCACCTGACAGCCATCCCACAAAGTCGTTTCCCCTTTCAGAAATAACTCCCAGATGCCATTTTCAAGCTTTTTCATCGGATACTCCGTCGGCTTCCACTGATTAAACTCACCCTGCAGATACAGTTTGGTCGCATGAGGAGCCCATTCTCGATAAACCCATCCACCTTTTACACGATGGATTCCGAAATATTCATAAGCATCGGCAAATTCATTTAAAGAAACACCGCCAGAAAGCAAACGGTTTTTGGTCGTATGGTACTGAGACATCCGCAGCTCAATGTCACCTGCAAAGGGTTGTAATTGGGGGTTCAGTTCTAATATTCGATACATGATATCACCTTTCTGACAGAGCATCTTCCCTGTCTGTTTAATGGGGGTATAGAGTGTAATACGGGCATAGATTTCACATCCAGACTGCCCGCTTTTGCCCCATTATACCATTTCCAAAAATAAACATCAAGGAAGTTCAAAATCCAAGCAAGAAAAGAAGTGAGAAATCCAACAAGGGATTTTCCAAAAATCGTAAACAAAATTATTAAAAAAATAGATTCAATAGAAAATTCATCAAAAGAAAAATCTTACGATTAACGATTCAAAAAGCTAGGAATATCCCGCAAAAGAAGTAAAAAAGAGTAAAAAAGATACGAAAAAATATAGCTTTTTTCATTGATTTATTATGACTTCTAGTATAAAATCTATACAAAGACCGTA
>CAZTHP010000083.1:0-7147 GCA_964613155.1 uncultured Lachnospiraceae bacterium
GGCTACCTTAACCCACCGTCTAAAGCCAGTGGGATTGCGGTAGCCACCTTTTCAATGGATTTCAGCACCTGTATTCCTCTACCAATGGATCCGCAGACCTTTGGGATAATGATTTTTTACAACTTGATTGCTGGCTTTTCCCCAGCCAATCGAGACTCCATCCACACAGACCAGAACCCATCCTTTTTCTTTTCCACAATCCAGCGTTTCTCCACAGAGATAACGGTGAGCTTCTTTTCGAGAAACTTCCATTGCCTGTATTACATCTTCTGGATGAAGCGCCATTGCCAATGCATGAGAAGGTTTAAAAATCTTTCCTTTCTGCTCTCCAATCTGCAGACCGGGCCGCAGTACCTTCAAACCTTTCAAAGGCGGACAATAGGGAGGCAAACGATACAGCTGTTCACCAAAGAAAAGATACTGTCCCTCTAACGGTGCTTTTAGATGCGCTTTCTCCCAATCATGAAAGGCTTTCAGCTTTTTCTGTTCCTTCCAGGAAATAGCCGATTCTGCCAGACAAAAAGGTTCTTCTTCTAACGTTTCACAAGCTCCCAAATCATTTCCAGCCTTTTTTAAAATCGCAACACCATGTCCTTCGCCGTTTAGATGATGCGGCCAAAGTCTCCAGCAGCCAGCAAGCTTGCCCGGTGTAAAATGCGGACATGCCACAGAAGCATCCAGTTCCATCGAAGGACAAGCTTCCAGAAAACGGGCAATGACCCCTTCATTTTCTTCTTCGGCAAACGTACAAGTCGAATACACCAGGCGTCCGCCGGGTTTCAGCATCTTTTCTGCTTCCAGCAAGATGGAAAACTGCCGATCGGCGCACATCGCCGGATGCTCCGGTGTCCACTGCCGGATTGCTTCTTCATCTTTTCGGAACATGCCTTCCCCAGAGCAGGGTGCGTCACAAAGAATCCGATCAAAATAACCAGCAAATCGTTCCGCCAGACGAGCAGGTGTCTCATTGCAGACCAGCACATTCGGAACTCCCATCCGCTCCATATTCTGCGAAAGGATTTTCGCACGGGCAGGGTGGATTTCATTAATAACTAACAAACCTTTTCCACCCATCGCCGATGCTATCTGAGAAGATTTTCCGCCTGGAGCAGCACACAGATCCAAAACCCGCTCTCCCGGCTGCGCGTCCAGAACCTGTGCGGCTGACATCGCACTCGGCTCCTGAATATAGTACATGCCTGCTTCGTGCCAGACATGACGTCCAGGGCGTTCTTCCTCCGGATAATAAAATCCTGTCGGACACCAGGGAACTGGCGTTAAATGAAATCCGTCTGTCGATTCTTTCTCTAAAGATTTCTGTAATTTCAAAAATTGCTCACAAGATAGTTTCAGTTCATTGACCCGCAGTCCCTGAAAGCGTCCTGCATCGTAGCTTTCTAAAAAACTTTCGTATTCAGGACCCAGTGCTTCTTTCATACGCGCCAAAAATGCTTCCGGCAGATTCATCGTATACCCTCTTTCTGTCTTACTCGCCGCCTAAGCCGGTTTCATCCATCGTCATCGAATCCATCGACATCTTCATCACAGTCTCAACTTCCTCCGGTGAGATATTCAGCTGTCTTGCCAGTTCTTCCACCGTCGGCTGCTCGCCCATATCGTCTGCAAATTCTGCTGACGCATCTAACAGGCGGTTTGCCATATCTGCCATCCGGTTTTTAAATGCATCCTGATCGGAATTTTCCTCGATCAGACGCTCCATTGCTTTGGAAAGGCTCTGCTCCATCTGCTTCTGGAACTCACCACCCGTATAGGCATCGACAAACAGCAGCAATTCCATATTGCCTTCCTGAACCAGATCCGGCAGCGGTACCCCACGGCCTGCATAACGACCTGCAAGCTCTACTACTTTTTTCAAATTGCCTTCTACCAAAAGCATCCGCGCTGCCGCATCTCCCATCTTCTTACGCTCTAATAATGCGGATTCTTCCTGCGGCAAATAGCCGGTTACCTGCTTTAATTCCTCTAAGTAGGACTGATAAATTTTCTTTTCTTTATTCGCCATCCTGCCGGCATTTTTCGCTGCCGTCATCTTGATCACTTTTCCAGAAGCTTCCGTCTTTGGTTCGTTGGCAAATGAATCTTTCGAAGACTCTGCCATCTCAACCGGATCGGCATCTGTTGCCTGATCAAGCGTCTCATCCAAATCTGCTCTTTCCATAAAATCTGCATCCTCAACAGACTCCGCAGCTTCCCCATCTTCTGTAATGGAAACTCCATTCGCTTTTAAATAACTGCGCAAAGAAAGAATCTGATCGGCATTCAGATTCTCTCCTGCAAATGGCAGTTCCAACATTTCTTCTGTAATCGACCCTCCGCGGTCTTTTCCAAGTGCCAGTAATTCATGAACTTTCTCTAAAAATTCTTTCTGATCCATCTTGTATCCTTTCTAATTTTAAGAATCCCAGAGCGCAGCAAAATAAAACACGCCCTTGCGTCTTACTCGTAAACTATGAGAAACATGCGCTGTGAGTTTCTCAAGTTATCGCAGTGCTCCTCAAATGCTTGTGCACACACAGCATTTTCATCGCTACTCGCTTAAATAAACGATGCAAAGATCTTCTGACCTTTGCATCCCGTTCCTTTCCTGTTTATCAAAATTAAGCTTCATCCTTTTTTCGATGAGTGCTTTCGATTAGGTGTGCTAAAAATATTTTTTATTTCCCCAGAGATTACGTCTTTTCAGCTCTAAATATTCATTGTAAGCTTTCTCTAAAATCTGCTTTTCATTGGAAAACTTCAACAAATGATACGCTTCGATGAACTTGTAATATCCGGAATCCACAAAAAATTCTTCTCTTTGGGGCTTGGAATAATAACTGTCTGCCATCATCAGATACCAGTGTACTTCTTTCTCCACAACATCATCAGGTGTCGTAAAGGAATATTGACTTTTGCCAATATACTTGATAATCGAAGCATCTGCATCTGTTTCTTCTTTTACTTCCCGTAAAGCCGTTGTCTTAAAATCTTCTCCCGGCTCTACCGTACCTTTAGGCAGGACCCATCCTTCATACTTATTTTTATAATTCTTATACAAAACAAGTATCTTTCCTCGGAAAATAACCACACCGCCGCAGCTGATCGCATGACTCATGAAACATCCTCCTTCAAAAGCGCGACAGCCGATTCAGCAGGAGTCGAATCAGCATTCCTGTCTTTCACGCATATTGTATTCAGTATAACTCTTTTTCTATCAATCTGCAAGTAGTCCCGCTGATTCCCGTAAATCCCACTTAAAAAATCTTACGCTGTGTCCTTATTTGAGATACGCATCGAATATCTTCTTTACAATCGGGCCGCCCGCTTCTGAGCCAGCACCGCCTTCTTCCAATACAATACTGACTACGATCTGCGGGTTTTCGACCGGCGCATACGCTACCAGCCAGGCATCCGTCTCCTTCTCATTGTCAGTCTCGGCAGAACCCGTTTTCGCTGCTGCCTGATAGGAATCGGAACGCAGGATTCCCGCTGTACCGTCCTCAACAACGGTTGTCATCATTTCCCCCAGAATCGAAGCCTGCTTAGCAGTCATAACCGAACCAATGGTATCTGGTTCCATGGTTTCTTCATAGCTTCCGTCTACGCTGCTGACTTTTTCGAGAAGAGTCGGCACCATCATCACACCCTGATTGGCAATTGCGGAAACGATCATAGCATTCTGAATCGGTGTAATCAAGGTATTTCCCTGTCCAAAAGAAGTCTGCATCACCGACCAGAGGGACGAATCCTGATTCAGATCAAATTGAGCGGAAGCGATTGAAAACTTCGCCGGTATCTTCTGATTAAACAAAAGCCGCTCGGCTGTCGTGCGGAATTCATCCAGATCCAGCGAAACACCCAGATTGATAAAGGCACCATTACACGAAAAAGCCATCGCACGGTTGATATCCACTTTTCCATGCACATTTCCATGCGAACAGCGCACTTTATTTCCATCCAGCGTGATCGAACCTTCACAATTGTAAAAATAATCCTGCCAATCATCCGGGTTTTGTTCCAGATAAGAAAGGGCGGTTACTAATTTAAAGGTCGACCCCGGTGAATAGAGTCCCTGTGTGACCCGATTGAGCAGATTAGAATTGCTGGAATCGGAAACCAGCGCTGCATAATCGTCTTCTAATGTGTTGGGATCAAAATCCGGTTTGGAAACCATTGCCAGAACCTTTCCGGTAGACGGTTCCATCACAACACATGCGCCTTGATAATCGCCCATCGCGTCAAAAATCAGCTGCTGCAGCTGTGCATTTAACGTTGTCGTCACTGTATCACCCATTACCTTCTGATCGGTCAGTTCCTTATACAATTTATTCCAACCGGATTCATGCGAGTTCAGCAGATAATAACGGGAAGACGATTCCAGACCAGCTTCGCCGACACTGGTATAACCCACTGCATGCGAAAAAACAGAACCAAACGGATACTTGCGAACTGCACTGCCGTCCGTTTCCGATTCCGTCACCGCCAGCGTTTCCCCATCCGCAGAAAGCAGTTCTCCACGTACGCAGGTTTCATTTAATTTATTCAAACGCCCATTATAAGGATTGTTGACCAACTCCGGAGCTTCTTTCCAGGTAAAATAACACAAATATCCGATAAGCCCCACAAAAAAGAGAACAAACAAATAAATCATATGCTGAATGGTTCGATTTGTCTGTGCCTGCGCATTCTTCTCCTTTTGTTCCAGTCTGGAATCCTCTGTTTCCCATTTCCTTTTTTTCGGCTTCATCTTCTTTTGCACCTCCTTACCATTTACCAATCTTCCATTTTCAACTGCGCTTTTCTTGCCGCTGCTTCTCTGGAAGCCTTTCTTGCCGCCAGCTCCGCCTTTTCCCGTCTCAGCTGTTCATCTTCTCGAAGCTTGTTCATATATAAACCTTCAAAAATACCGAAAATGAAGAAGCTGCTCAACAGCGAACTACCTCCGTAACTGATAAAAGGCAGCGTAACACCCGTCAAGGGCACCAATTTTACAACACCTGCTACATTGATCAAAATCTGGATTCCAAAAACACAAGCCAAACCAAATGCTGTAATCTTATAAAACATCAGCTTCATCCAGGTTGAAATCGACAAAAAACGGACTAAAATCCCCAGCATAACGAACAGCACGCAGCAACTTGCCACGATTCCCAGTTCCTCACACATTGCAGAGAAAATAAAATCCTTCTCCGCTACTGGAATGACACCTGGTGTTCCGCCGGTCAGTCCCATTCCCAGCCAGCCCCCGGTTCCAATTCCAAATAAGGACTGTGCGATCTGCCAACCTGTATTGCGGATATCAGACCAGGGATCCAACCAGGTTGCGATTCGAACTCGAACATGTCCAAACAAGAAATAGGCCAGAACACCTGCCAATCCGCCGCAACCAAGTCCAGCGAGAACATAATAAAATTTCTCCGTCGCAACATACAGCATTAAGACATAGGCCAGAAAATAGATCAATGCCGTACCGAGATCTCTGGAAACGACCAGAACCAACACGTGCATTGCCGCAACTGCGGTTGTAATCACAACCTGCTTAAATCGTAAGCTGCGATGAAACATCCCTGCAACAAATAAAACCAGCGTAATCTTTACGATTTCCGAAGGCTGGATTGAAAATCCTGCAACACCAAAGGATAATTTTGCACCATATTCTGTACGGCCGCCTACCATGATCGCCGCTAACGATGCCAAACCGCCAATTCCATAAAACCAGGTTCCACGATATAAGTATTTTTTTGCATTATCCAAAATCTTTGGAACAACTAAAGTAAGAACTGCCGCAATGATCAGAAGCAACAGCTGCTTATACGCCTTATTCACCTTCAGCCGCGCCTGGATCGTCAATCCCAGCATCGCTAAAAACAGTACGTTATTTAACAAATGTCGATCCGCTCGTTTATAAATTGCTGGATAAATCTGCTGATACAGTACAAATACCAGCAGGGAAATCACATAAAAGATCAGGATTGTAAGATCCTCATAGTAGGAAAATAAAATTACACTCATCAGAAAATGCAGAATATACATCAAAAAAGACTGCACACTGACTACGCTGTTCCGACCTCGTTCTGTTTTTTTGGTAACATAATAAAAATCCAGCAATGTATATAACACGATCAGAGCCAGGATCACATATCTGGAAACTCTTACCATCAGATTCAGCATCCGCCATCATCTCCTTCCGGTATTATCATTGTACGCCCCTTGTAAAATGCCCCCGTGTCATCTGCGTAATGGAACTTTGTTTGACTTTTCCTGCTGAAAAAGCGCCTTCGTCCCAGTATCGGTGCAAATCCTCCAAAACCGTTTTCACCTCTTGCTCGGATTCCACCGTAAAAGATAAGCGAACTGCTGCCGGTTTTAAGGCTTTTACCGCCTCTTTTTTATCCAACAACGAACAGGGCAAAGAGTTATAAATGATATTATAGCAATACTTACAACAGCACACATCTGCAAATGAAACCCCTTTGCGGTCCGTCAACAGCAGTGTGTCCCCAGAATGTGTACATTTGCTTGTCGTTTTACGAACACAGCCTGCGGTCACCATCATCGGAAGATAGCCATAAACCAACACCTCAGAATCTGTGCAGCCGCGTTCTTTCAGTTCTTTTTCGTTCAATTCCAACGGTGCCGTAAATCGCAGCAGCTTCAGCGATTCTATCCCCGGCAGGGACAAAATCTGTTCCTTTGCCAGAGAATTCCATGTATACAGCGTATGATCGATTACGATCGGAAGCGGACACTGACATGCGATCAATTCTTCAAGCACATCCAGCGAACCTGCCACGATTCCATCTAATCCAGCCTGCATCACGTCTTCCCGCTGCGTATGCCACTCAGCAGCTGCCGCTTCTCTCCAGATTCTTGCCAATACTAAAAATAATTTCTTCCCCTTTGCATGGCACTGCTCTGCCAATTCCTTTAACTGTGAAAAAGAAACCGCTGTACTGTCCAGATAAATTTCCTGAATCTGATGGTCCGCAAGCAGCATCGGAAGATAGCGCAGATGCGCAATCTGTGCTGTCACCACACAGGAATCAGCAGGTGAAATGACTTTTGCTTTTGCAGCCATCTCCGGTGTTTCGGTTGATTGTGCCATTCCTTGTACAGCTATTTCCGGTGTTTCAGTTGACGCAACCTG
>CAZTHP010000083.1:7247-8954 GCA_964613155.1 uncultured Lachnospiraceae bacterium
TTGATTGTGCCATTCCTTGTACAGCTATTTCCGGTGTTTCAGTTGACGCAACCTGCTCATTTTTCTTTTTTCTGCGCTTCGTATCCAGGATTGCCTGCTCCAGCTTGGTAAATGCTTCCCGACGCAGTTCATTCATCGCCTGAATGGGCATAAACGCATCTTCTGAAAGAAAGATCTGCAGATCCTGCATCTGAAAAGGAGTTCCACCCGTTTTTTGAAACTGCTTTCTGACATCTGCTTCTGTAAGAGGACGTTTGATTGCCGAAGATACCGGCTCTTTGCTGGTCACTTCGACTGAAACAAGCCCACATTCCAGAGACATCATAGCACGGTTTCCTGTACAGATTGTTACAATTCCGCTAACATTTTCTTTCAATTCCTGCCCCAGATATTTCGTTTCTGTTTCTTTCATCAAAACGGGATCCGGAGTACGAAGCTTTGCTTTCTCTTTTAATGCCATCATATTCCGACCATTATGGGCAGTCAAATACTGGCTGGTAAAACCGCCGCGGTCAAAGTACTGCGACAGAGCATATAAATCCTGCGGATCCACCGACCAGGTCTGCTTTTTGCCGCTTCGCGCCGCTTTTTGTGCTTGATACTGGTCCAGATATTTCCGATAAATGCTGACAACCCCTGCGGTATATAATGGACTTTTCATCCGGCCCTCGATTTTAAAGGACATCACCCCCGCTTCAATCATCTCCGGCAGATATTCGAGTGTACACATATCCTTCAAACTTAAAAGATACGATTCCGATGGCTTATTCAGTACCTTTCCCGATTGTTCCCGCGCCGTATAAGGAAGGCGGCAGGGCTGTGCACAACGTCCGCGATTGCCGCTTCTGCCTCCGATCACACCTGAATACAGGCATTGTCCCGAATAACAATAACAGATCGCACCGTGGACAAACGCCTCCAGTTCCATCTGGGTTTCCTGATAAATCTGTGCCAATTCTTTTAAATTCAATTCTCTTGCCGCTACCACACGTGTCAATCCCAGCTCTTTCAAAAGCTTTGCACTGGAAGCACTTGTTACAGTCATCTGCGTACTGGCATGAAGCGGCAAATCTGGAAATTCCCGTCGAAGCCATGCCAGAACTCCCAGATCCTGCACCAGAACTGCATCGATTCCCCATTCATAAAGCGGTGCTACATAATCATATAATTCCCGTTTGATTTCCTGAGGCTTGAGCAAGGTATTCAGTGTCAAATAAATCTGCTTTCCGTGCAGATGGGCATAATCGATCGCCCGTTCCAGAGCATGTTCTTCTGATGCACTTTCTGCATAAGCACGCGCTGAAAACCGATCGCCTCCCATATAAACAGCATCTGCACCCGCTTGAAAAGCAGCTTGTACAGAGCTAAAAGAACCGCCTGGAGCCAGCAGCTCCAGACGATTTTTCTTTTCTTTATGCATAATTCTCCTTTTGCAATCCATCTTCTACTTTTTTACCTTCGATCTGAGATCGGCAATTTCTTTGTCTTTTTCATCCAGCAAATTCAGATAATCTCCCAGATCTTTTTCGCATTCTGTCATCTTCTCTTTTTGCTCCTGAAGCTGCGTCTTAAGCTGACGATTTTCCAACATCATTTCTCTGTTCTCTTGGAACATCGAAGCCTTAGCACACTCGCTCCTTTCTTCCTTTTGAAGCAATTTCTGGCATTCCTGCTCTTTCTCTGCTAACAGTTTCTGACATTCCTGCT
>CAZTHP010000083.1:9054-10565 GCA_964613155.1 uncultured Lachnospiraceae bacterium
AGCAATTTCTGGCATTCCTGCTCTTTCTCTGCTAACAGTTTCTGACATTCCTGCTCTTTTTCTGTCAGCTGTTTCTGGCATTCCTGCTCTTTTTTCGTCAGCAATTCCTCATATTCAGCTTCCTGCTCAGTCAGCAAATCTTCATAGCCCGGTTTCATCGAAGCTATGCGATTTTCATACTTGGCACGCATCTCGATCAGCTGATTTTCACAATCTTTCTCCTGTTCGTCAAATTGTACCTCATAGCCAGCTTTTTCTGCGGCAAATCGCTTTTGCATATCAGAAATCTGCCCTTCATACTCTGTTTTTTGGGTCACGATTTCATTCTGCATCGCCTGCATTTTTTCAGCCTGCTTTGTCAGCTGCTCCTGCAATTTTTGATACTCCTGTGTTTGCTTCGTCAGCTGCTCCTGTAACTCTTGATGCACCTGCATCTGCCGAGTCAACTGTTCCTGTAATTCCCGGTAAGAATCGGAGGATTTTTCGACCTCAAATCCTTCCTGTTCGGCGGTTTGCTGAGGCAAAGAAGAAATACTCTGCTCTGTCGCCTCTGCTAATTGCTCCTGCAGGGCTGCAATCTGCTTTTCGTAATGATTTCTCAATAATTTTTCTTCTCGTTCTCTCGATGCTACATCTTTTAATTGCTTTTCGACTTGTTCAGCTTTTTTTTCATAATCCGCAGCGTTGCGCTTCAAGATCGAGGTCTCTGTTTTATAGCTGTTCAGCTCTTTCTCCATCCCGGATACACGAGAAGAATATTCTTGATTGCGTTCGGTCAGTCGCTGACGCTCCGTTATCGTAACCTCCAACTGCTTTTTCAAAGACGCAATTTCTTCGCCTCTGACAGCTTCTGCCGCTTCCATCTGCTTTCTAGCCTCAACCAGTTCCATCTTTAAACGGTAAATTTCTTCCTCTGCCTGATTATTCGCCACTGCTTGTTTTTCTTCAGTCCAGCCGCTTTGCTTTAAATAATCATCCGCCAGATTCAAATACATCATCAGCATCTGATAATCCTGACTCCGATTGGTAAATCCGGGGATTTTTCTTAATTCTTCGTATTTTCGATTGACATACTCGGCTGTTTTCTGCATATAGGCACTGCTTTCATTTCCAACTAATTTAAATCTTCTGCCGCCTAATGTAATCTCCACTGTATTTCGGGTATCCATGCACGCACCCCTTCCCATCTGTGTTCTATCCTATTATCTGCTCTCTCTATTCCAAACACTTACGATTTTTCTTGTGCAGTTCATTCTCTTTCTAAATCATAAGAAACTTCTTTCCATTTTGAGCCTGCTTACAAGCAAATTCTCGTCTTTTCCAATCCTGTTTCCAGGTAAATTCCAGTTTCTTTCCAATCCTGCTTGCAGGCAAATTCCGGTTTCTTTTCAATCCTGTTTGCAGGTAAATTCCAGTTCTTTCCAACCATGTTTGCAGGTAAATTCCAGTTTCTTTCCAATCCTGTTTGCAGGTAAATTCCAGTTCTTTCCAACCATGTTTGCAGGTAAATT
>CAZTHP010000083.1:10665-11422 GCA_964613155.1 uncultured Lachnospiraceae bacterium
CCGGTTTCTTTCCAATCCTATTTGCAGGTAAATTCCGTTTTTTCCTAAGCCTGTGGTTCTTCGGATTCCGTCAGTGCAGAAAGTCCCAAATGCCGATATGCAGCTGGTGTTGCTACGCGGCCTCTTGGTGTTCGATTCAGCAATCCATTTTGAATCAAATACGGTTCATAAACATCTTCCAGCGTATTGCTGTCTTCTCCAACAGCAGCAGCCAAGGTATCCAGTCCAACTGGCCCTCCGTCAAATTTTCCAATGATCGTTTCTAAAATATTGCGGTCATTCTGATCCAATCCCAACGTATCCACTGCCAGCAGATCCAATGCAATTACCGCAACCTGTTCCGTAATCATTCCATCACAACGAACCTGTGCAAAATCTCGAACGCGCTTTAACAATCGGTTTGCCAATCGTGGAGTTCCACGGGAACGTCTTGCGATTTCTGCGGCACCCTTTGTATCGATTTCCACCTGCAAAACCTGGGCAGAGCGCATCAAGATCTGCTGTAATTCATGCGGTGAATAATATTCCAGCTTTGTAACCAGCCCAAATCGGTCGCGTAAAGGTGCTGTCAGCATCCCAACACGAGTCGTCGCCCCCACTAAGGTAAACGGCGGCAGATTCAAACGAATGGAACGCGCAGTCGGTCCTTTTCCAATCATAATATCCAATGCAAAATCTTCCATCGCCGGATAGAGAACTTCTTCCACCTGACGGTTCAGACGATGAATTTCATCCACAAACAAGACATCGCCTTCTG
>CAZTHP010000084.1:0-4863 GCA_964613155.1 uncultured Lachnospiraceae bacterium
GATGCATTAAAAGCACAGGGCATCGTTCCCAAGTTAGGTATTTTCCGTGTAGGTGCTAAAGGTCCCGACCTTTCTTATGAAAAAGGTGCTACCAAAACTATGAATGAAGCTGGTATCGAAGTTCAGGTTTTTGAACTGCCCGCTGACGTTTCACAGGAAGAATATATTGAAAAATTCAGAGCTGTTAATGCAGATCCTACTATTCATGGTATCCTGGCATTCCGTCCTCTGGATAACATTGATGAAAACGTTGCAATCGGCGAAAACATCAATCCTTTAAAAGATGTTGATGCTTGTACCGCAGCTAACATGGGTAAACTGGTTATTAACGATCCTACTGGTCTGTATCCTTGTACAGCAAGTGCTATCGTAGAAGTAATCGACTACTACGCAGAAGAAATTAAAGCAGTTGCAAGAGCAAAATTCCAGCCCCTGCCTTTAGCAAAACCCGGTCAGGAAGATGATGTTGCATGTGGTCTTGACGTTTGTGTTATCAATAACAGTAACGTTATCGGTAAACCCGTTTCCATGATGCTGACAAACCGTTTTGCAACTGTTTCAATCGTTCATCATCTGACACATCCTGAAATCAAAAATGAATACATCAAGAGAGCTGACGTAGTAATCGCTGCTACACCTTTCAAAGATTCTGTAACTGCAGATATGATGAAAGAAGGCGCTGTAGTAATCGATGCTGCTGTAGTTAGAGAAAAAGCATTTGATGCAGACGGCAACCCGATCATGAACGAAAAGACTGGTCGTCAGAAAATCAATACTTTCGGTTGCTGCTCACCTGATGTTGAAGAAATTGCTAGCTGGAAGACACCTGTTCCTGGCGTTGGTGCAATCACATCCGCACTGCTTGCTAAGAACCTGATCAAAGCTTGCAAAGTTCAGAACGGTATTAAATAATGATGCTATTTACTGAATCAGTGCAGATTCAGTGGATATAAGTGTTGGAGAGTGCCGAAACTTTAAGTTTCGGTATCTCTCAACAAAAATAAAGAATTCACAGAAAGGAGACAAATGTGAATTATCCCAAGTTTGTTTTAAAAGACAAAGCTGAACTGGAAGCACTGTTAGCTGACAAAGATAATCTGTTTGTAGTTTCCTGTAATAAGTGTTTCAAAGAAATGGAAACAACTGAAGAACCGGAAGCAGCAGAGTTTATGCAGCTGGCAGCTGAACAGGGAAAGAAAGTGACTGGCTCCGCTCAGATCGATTTCCTGTGTAATTCCGTTCAGACTGAAAAAAAACTGGCAGATGTAATTCCTGAAGGAACTGAGTACGTTGTAGTGATCTCTTGTGGTCTTGGTATTCAGACAGTTGCTGACCAGAAGAACATTCCGATTATTGCAGCTACAAACTCCCTGAACTACATTGGACATCACGGTATGGCACTGACCAAAAAGACCTGTGATGCTTGTGCTCAGTGTTATTTGAACCTGACCGGAGGTATTTGTCCGATCGTTGATTGTACAAAGAGCCTGCTGAATGGTCAGTGTGGTGGCGCTAAAAATGGTAAGTGCGAAATCGATCCTAAGAAAGACTGCGCATGGGAAAATATTTACCAGCGTTTGGAAAAACAGGGTCGTCAGCAGGCATTTATCGATCAGCCGATTCAGCTGCGTGACTATTCCAAGATTAATCATAAGGTAATCAGCGAATATGTAAAAGCTGTTCGTGAAAACCGTTTTGAAGGATTCTACGGCGGTGTTCATCCTTGTGAACGTAAAGAGTTTACAGAACACGTTGCACTTCAGAGATTCCCTGATCCGGAAGAAGTTGTAATTCCTACTTCTATGCATGTTGGTGCTCCTGCAACTCCTATCGTTGCAGTTGGCGATCATGTAAAAGTTGGTCAGAAAATCGCAGAAGCGCCTTCTTTCATCAGCGCAAATGTACATTCCAGCGTAAGTGGTACTGTAACAGCAGTAGAACCTCGTTTACATTCCAACGGTAAAGAAATCGTTTCAATCGTAATTAAGAGCGATGGAAAGAATGAATTACACGAATCTGTACAGCCTGCTGGAAAGACTCTGGATGAGCTGACAAAAGAAGAAATCGTTGAAATCGTTAAGGAAAAAGGTATCACCGGTATGGGTGGTGCAGGTTTCCCTACTTATGTAAAATTAATGCCTGGCAAACCGATTGATTATGTTCTGATCAACGGCAGTGAATGTGAACCTCTGCTTACAGCAGACCACAGAGCACTTCTGGAGTTCTCAGATGAAATCCTGTTTGGTACAAAGGCTATCATGAAAGCGGTTGATGCTCCTAAGGCTATCATCGTTATTGAAAACAATAAGCCTGATGCAATCGATGTTATGAAAGCAAAACTGGAAGGCATCGACAATATCGAAGTTTGTGAAGCAGCTACACAGTATCCTCAGGGTGCTGAAAAGATGATCATCAAACGTGCTGTTAATCGTCAGGTTCCCAGCGGTAAACTTCCTGCTGATGTAGGTTGTGTAGTAAGTAATATCAGTACTGCAATTGCTATTTCTGATGCAATTCAGAAAGGTATGCCTCTGGTAGAACGTATTGTTACGATTACCGGTGAGCGCATGTTACGTAGAGCAAATTATATCGTTAAAATCGGTACAAATGTACAGGATCTGATCGATTACTGCGGCGGCACCACAGGTGAAGATGTAACTATTAAGATGGGCGGTCCTATGATGGGTGCAGTTCTGACGAATACAGAAGTTCCCGTTATCAAAGGCACGAATGGTGTTATTGCAGTTCCTACGGATCATACACAGGAAGTTGCATGTATCAAGTGCGGTCGTTGTGTAGATGTCTGTCCTATGGAGCTTGCTCCTCTTAACTTTGCAAAATATGTGGATGAAGGTAATGCACAGGCACTGTTGGATGCTCATATTATGGATTGCTTCCAGTGTCGTTCCTGTGAATATATCTGCTCATCCAAGATCCCGTTGGTATCTAAGATTGGTGTCGGCAAGACAATGGTTATGGAGATGAAGAAATAATGTTAATGACAACCTTAAAATCCAGAGAAGCCATTGCATCGCTGGTAGACGGCAAAGCTTTCATTATCAACTGCCATGGATGCAAGGAAGTAGGTTTTCCTGAAGCAGAAGCAAATGAACTGGAAAAGGAACTTTGTGAAGCAGGAAAAGTAACTGGTATTATGACAACAGATTACATTTGTAATCCTGAAAATTTAAAACTTCGTTTGAAAGCATATATTCCCCAGATCGAAGAGGCTGATTTAATTTTAGTTCTCTCTTGTGGTGTGGGTGTACAGACTGTTGCTGAAATCTTTGAAGATAAAAAAGTATGTGCTGCATGTGATACAATTGAACTTCCTGGTTTCCAGGGCGTAACAGCTTTAGAAGTTGATTGTGATCAGTGTGGTGAATGTTTCCTGAATATGACCGGCGGTATTTGCCCGATTACAGCTTGCTCCAAGAGTCTTGTAAATGGACCTTGCGGTGGTACTAAAAACGGCAAATGTGAAGTTGATCCTACAATGGAATGCGGTTGGGAAAGAATTTACAGACGCCTGGAAGCTCAGGGTCGTTTAGATGTTCTGAAATGTCCTACGAAACTGCATGACTTCTCAACAGTTAAAGTAACAAGTGCATGTAAACAGTCAGAATAAATAATCATAGAACTGAATATGTTAGGAGCAGTGAAAAATGAAAATTACAGAATTGTTTAAACAGGGAGAATTTGTTATCTCCGCAGAAGTTGGCCCGCCTAAGGGATGTCATGCTGACGAACTGATCGAAGAGGCTAAAAAGTATCTTACGAATGTTCATGCAATTAACGTAACGGATAATCAGTCATCTGTAATGCGTCTGGGTTCTCTTGCTGTATGTAAAGCTCTGAAAGATGCTGGATTTAATCCGATCTTCCAGATGACTTGCCGTGACAGAAACAGACTTGCACTGCAGTCAGACCTTCTTAGTGCTGCAATGTTTGGTATTGATAACGTCCTGTCACTGACAGGTGACCATACCTTCATTGGTGATCATCCTCAGGCTAAACCTGTATTTGATCTGGACTCCGCTTCTCTGTTGCACACAATGTGCCAGCTGGAACAGGGCAAAGACCTTGCAGGTCTTGATCTGGTAGGCGAAGCTCCTTCTTTCGCAAAAGGTGCTGTAGTATCTCCTTGCAGTGACTCTGTAGATGCACAGCTTGTTAAAATGGAACGTAAGATTGCAGCAGGTGCTGAATTCTTCCAGACTCAGGCTGTATTCGATTCCGAACAGTTCATTAAATTTATGGAAAAAGCAAAAGAATTTGGTAAACCGGTTCAGCTGGGTATCATTATTCCCAAGTCTGTTGGTATGTGCCGTTTCATGAACGGTAACGTAGCTGGTGTATCAATTCCGGAATCAATCTTTGATGAATTGAAAGCAGATAAAGAAAAGACAAAAGCTGGTATTACCGGTGTTGAAATTGCTGCACGTATTATTCGTGAATGTAAGCCTTACTGCCAGGGTGTTCATGTAATGACACTTGGTTGGGAAGATAAGATTCCGAGCCTGATGGAACTGGCAGGTATCTAAGTCGAATTGGCTTAACAAAGATGCAGGATTTGATGCCTGCATGCTAAATAAAGCATTATAAGAATATCATAATGTAAAAATTGTGGCACAGTATATAGAACTTGTTCTGTATACTGTGTCATTTTTTATGCGGCTTTTGCCAGAAAATCCATAATTTCAGAATAAACGATCTTGCCGGAAAGTAATTTAGGATAAAATTGAGAAAAGATCTATAAAGTGAGGAAGGGATTCTGAGAAGCGAGAAAAATTGAAAAGCGAGAAAGGATTCTGGAAAGTGAAAAAACTGGAAACTGGGAAAAAATTCTGGAAAGTGAAAAAA
>CAZTHP010000084.1:4963-6187 GCA_964613155.1 uncultured Lachnospiraceae bacterium
ATTCTGGAAAGTGAAAAAACTGGAAACTGGGAAAAAATTCTGGAAAGTGAAAAAATTGGAAAGTAAGAAAAAGTCAAGAAAAATTCTGGAATAGGGGACTGTATTTCGAAATAAGAATGACTTGACGGGGTATCTGTTTAATGCTAATCTAAGTGCAGTAGAGTTATTCTCAAGCAGGTATTGACTGACAGAGATAGGCAGTTGTTTGGTTTGTTGTTCCGTTGCAGCTGGACGATTGCTAATAGAATGAAAAGGAGATTAAAGTTATGAGCAATATTCCTGTAGAATTACAGTACACAAGAGAACATATATGGGTTAAAGTGGAAGGCAGTGTGGCCGTGATGGGGATTACTGATTTTGCACAGGAGCAGTTGGGTGATATCCTTTTTATTGATCTTCCAGAAGTAGAGGAAGAAATTTCAGTTGGTGATGTTTTTACAGAGCTGGAATCTTCTCAAACTACCTATGAGGTTCTTTCACCCGTAAGTGGTAAGATTATTGCTTCTAATGAAGAGCTGGATTATTCCCCTGAATTACTTAATGAAGATCCCTATGCAAATTGGATCGTTAAAGTAGATTTATCTGATGATACGGAATTAGATGAATTATTATCCGATGTGGAGTACCGCGAGAGTATCCATGAATAGATGCAGATGCGTTCTTTTTTAGATTGCTATTTTGCAGAACGTTTTTCGTTAAAAATTCTGGGATATAGTTTCGGGCTGGAAGTTTGAATCCAGGTTGGATCGAAATTTCATTGTTTTTATTCGTAAAAGGAGTACGTCAAAAAGATGTACTCCTTTTTCAAGCTTTTATTTCACGGTGTTAGAACGTGTTTTGTTTTTTGAAATTTGTTTTGCTATATTGGAAGTGCTTATTTCCCAGAAATGTTTTTATAAAGCGAAAGATTTTACGGGTGCTTGTCAAAATGGACAGAGTGATTTAAAATTTAAGATAAAGTGCGAAAGATTCTCCGAAGTTTTCGGTTCGTGAGAGGGATTGGCACAGAACTTCGTTAAGAGCAGAATGCGTTTGGATTTTTTGCAAAAATAGAAGTTAAAAAGTAGGGATATGTAAAAATGAAGTACAGGTATAAATTGTAATGTATGACTGAATAGATTTGTATAGCTAAATATGCGTATATAGCTGAATAGATTTGTATAGCTAAATATGCGTATATAGCTGAATAGGTTTGTATAGCTGAATAGGTTTGTATAGCTGAAT
>CAZTHP010000084.1:6287-10914 GCA_964613155.1 uncultured Lachnospiraceae bacterium
TATAGCTGAATAGGTTTGTATAGCTGAATAGGTTTGTATAGCTGAATGTGTTTGTATAACTAAATATGTTTATATAGATGAATATACTTGTATAAATACATAGAGGAAAGATAGGGAGTGAATGAAAATACGATGTCTGATAAAAGAAAAGCTTTATTTTTTGATATTGATGGAACGATTTTAAGTGAAAAAACACACAAAGTACCGGAAAGTGCGGTCAGAGCGATTCGTGCTGCCAGAGAGGCAGGACATCTGACTTTTATTAACACGGGACGAACGAGAGCTTGTGTGCCTTTAAGTATTCAAGAGGTTGGTTTTGATGGAATTCTTTGCGGATGTGGGACAGAGATTTTTTATCACGGGAAAAGTTTACTGCATGAACGCTTAGAACAGAAATTTTGCGTAGAAATTGCAAGGGCAGTTCGAGAAGCAGACGTTGGTGCTATTTTAGAGGGAGAAGTTTTTTATTTTGCAGTACCGGATCGACCTGCATTTGCTTCCTTGAAAAATGGAGGCGGATTAAACGAAGGCGATGAGATGACACTGTTTTTTGATTGGAAACCGGAAGATACTTCTTTTGATAAATTTGTTATTATGACTGACGAGAAAAGTCGAGAAGAACTGGTATTTGATGTAATTCGAGAGAAAATGGATATTATTGTTCGTGGCAGTCACTTTTATGAAATTGTGCCGAAAGGTTTTACAAAAGCAAGGGCAATTCAGATGATTCAGGAACAGTTTCAGATTGCTTTGGAAGATACGTATGTGTTTGGTGACAGCAGTAATGATCTGTCCATGTTTATGTATTCGCCGAATGCGATTGCAATGGGGGTGCATGACCCTGTTTTGGATCCGTATGCAAGTGATGTGACCGATACGGTAGAGGCAGATGGGATTGAAAAAGCATTAAAAAAATTGCGATTGATTCCGTAAAGAATCGAAAAAGAGTAAGGCTTTTCGATCAGAAGAAGTTTGTGAAACGATAAGGTTTTTGGAACGATAAAACTTGCCAAGAAATGGAGTTATTGAAACAAGTAAAGCTTGTTAAAAGATGAAGTTCGTTGGACGATAAAGCTTGCCAAGAAATAAAGTTGTTGAAGCAAGTAAAGCTTGTTAAAAGACGAAGTTCGTTGAACAATAAAGCTTGCCAGGAAATAAAGTTGTTGAAACGATAAAGTTTGCAGAAAAAGGAGTGATAACTAGATGATTCAAGATATTGCACCGCATCGCTATCAAAATGAATATGCTGCGGTAGTTCCGAAAGCGTCAGATTGCTTGATAGGCATTGATGACGCAGTAGTTTATATGTCACAAGGTTTAGATGGTTTAGAATTTATTCGTTTAGAACAGTTGGATAATTGGAAGAATCAAAATGGTACAGAAAAAAAAGCTGATTTTCAGGAGAAGATTCAAGAAGCAATTGTGTACCTCTTTGCAATGGATGGGATTTCCTATTTCTTAGTAGATCCGCAAAAGGATTCGAAATGGCTGCTAGAGTGTTTAAAAGAAGTGGTTTTAGGATGTTCGATAACAGTTCCGGAATTTCGAAAATTGCGTCCGATATGGAAGGCATTTTGTGGGATTACAGCGGTTCAGCTGCATCATTGGTATCAAAATCGAAGATATTGTGGGCATTGTGGGACAAAGATGGAAAAAAGCAAAACGGAACGGGCAATGATCTGTCCGGAGTGTGGATTGATTGAATATCCGAAGATTTGCCCAGCTGTAATTGTAGCTGTGACGAATGGCGATCGATTGATGCTGACAAAGTATGCAGGCAGAGCTTTTACCAATTATGCACTGATAGCAGGTTTTACAGAAATCGGAGAAAGTTTTGAAGCGACAGTAAAACGAGAAGTGATGGAAGAAGTAGGGCTGAAGGTGAAAAATATTTGCTACTATAAAAGTCAGCCCTGGGCATTTTCCGATACGATTCTGGCAGGATTTTTCTGTCAGTTGGATGGAGACGAAGAATGTCATATGGATGCAAATGAATTATCCGTTGCAGAATGGATTTCACGGGAAGAAATTCCGCTTTCGGATTCTGAAATTAGCCTTACTGGGGAGATGATTGAAGCATTTCGCAGAAAAACGTATCCGCAGTACGAAATCTGGGAAAAGGATTAGTCGAGGAAAAATGAGAGGTATCTGTTGTGGAAAAGGCGAATCAAGAGCAGTCGCTGAAATAATGAGAGGTATCTGTTGTGGAAAAGGCAAATCGAGAGCAGTCGCTGAAACAATGAGAGGTAATTGTTGCGGAAAAGGCGAATCGAGAGCAGTCGCTGAAACAATGAGAGGTAATTGTTGTGGAAAAGGCGAATCAAGAGCAGTCGCTGAAACAATGAGAGGTAATTGTTGTGGAAAAGCGGATTGTGATTAATTGATAAAAGTGTGAGGCTGTATTATGGAGAAAAAGTATTGCTGCCATATCAAGGCAGAGCAGGCCGGTTATACTGTAAAGCAGGTTATGATGCACCGCTGGAAGCTCGGTACTGGACAAATTAAAAAAGCAAAATTTCGTAAGAATGGGATTTTGGTAAATGGGCAGCAGGTGACAGTGCGTTATTGTTTGCAGGAAGGCGATGTTCTGGAAGTATTGTTGGAAGATAAACAGCAAGGATCGACACATTTAATTCCGATACAGGGAAATCTGCAGATTTTATATGAAGACGATGATATTTTGGTGGTAGAAAAACCAGCAGGAATCGTTTGTCATCCGTCTGCTGGTCATTATTGTGATTCCATGGCTAATCTTTTGGTAGGCTATTTTGCCAGTAAAGGAGAAGGTTATACAGTGCGGTTGGCGGGAAGATTGGACAAAGGAACTTCGGGTCTGCTTTTGTATGCGAAACATGCACCAGCGCTGACGGAATTGGAACGGCAGCGATTGGATGGGCGAATGAAAAAAACATATTATGCGATTTTAAGAGGATGTCCGGATACGTTGGGAGGCGAAATTGAAATGCCGTTAGGTCCGGATGAGACGGTTCCAATGAAACAGCGGGTTTATCAGGAAAAAGAAGCGGGTGGTTCTTATGCCAAAACACATTATCGGATTTTATGGAAACAAGAACAGGATTTGTGTGGAGAAGAAGCTGCTAAATTAAATGAAAACAGGGGAAATATTGGAACGCACTTAGAGGAAACGTCAGAAAACAGTGTAAGTGGAAACAAAGAAAGATTTGTTTCATTAGCATGTGGTGTTTCATTAGCGGAAATTCAGATTGAAACAGGCAGAACACATCAAATCCGTGCTCATATGTCATGGATGGGATTTCCGTTGGCGGGGGATCTGCTATATGGAGGAATGAAGGATGAGTTTGTACGAGAGGAAACAAATTTAACGCGTCCGGCACTTCATGCACATAAACTCTCTTTTTATCACCCGACAACGGAAACATATATGGAATTTTTAAGTACAATGCCCGAAGATATGCAAAGTTTTTTGCAGACGAGAGGATTTTCGCATTCCATTTTACAGGATAAAACGTTCTGAATTTGCGGCGAAAACTCACGGGCTTGCCCGTAGGAGCATTCAGAAAGGTATGTTTTATCCTGTAAAAAATGAATAAGGTGGTAATTTACAGGTAATTTATAGGGAAGAAATCAAATTACAAGGTAAAGCACAAGTTGAGAAGTTCACCAGGTGAAAAATATAAGATAAAACACAAGCTGAGAAGTTCACCAGGTGAAAAATATAAGATAAAACACAAGCTGAGAAGTTCACCAGGTGAAAAATATAAGATAAAACACAAGTTGAGAAGTTTACCAGGTGAAAAATATAAGATAAAATACAAAGCAACAAGTTTATAGGGGAATATAAAATAAAGTACAAGATAAGAAGTTTATAAGGGAAAGCACAAGCTGAAAGATTACAGGTAGAGTGGTTGGGAGTGTTTTAGCGATATTCGTTGGTTACGAGATCTTCATAAGGGACTTTTTCTTCTAATTCACCGGCTTCTATCAAAATATTCTGTAATAGGTTGAAGCTTTCTTCTGTAAAACAGGTATCTGCTTTCCAGGTGTCTTGCTGTAAATAGCGATCAACAATGGTTGTGATCGTCTGGAGGTCGGTTTCTTCAAATTGCGGTGCAATAATCTGGGCGATTTCTTCGGCTGAGTGGCTGTTAACATAGTCCAGTCCTTTTTGAATAGCGGCAGTAAATTTACGGATTACAGTGGGGTTAGTTTCTAGATAACTCTTTTTGGCACAGTAAGCGGTGTAGGGAACATAACCGGATGCTTCTCCTAAGGATGCAACGACAAAGCCGGTTCCTTCTTGTTCCAGCAGTGTTGCATGTGGTTCAAATTCAACTGTAAAATCGGCATTATTACCGGCAAATGCAGCTGCCGTTAGACCAAAATCGATGTTTTGATCAATTTTCAGATCAGCAGAAGGGTCGATTTGATTCTTTTTCAAAATGTACTCAAATACCATTTGCGGCATGCCACCTGTTGCCGGTACAGCCATGTAAATCTGGTGCATAGTTTGAGCCATTTTGAGTTTCAGATAATTTTTCTTCATAAAAAGTATCTATCATTATCTGCAGTTCTTCTTGTGATTTCATAATTGTATATGGTTTTAGTGGATTATCCGTAGGTTCTACGATCCCCATATCCATCATAA
>CAZTHP010000085.1:0-10691 GCA_964613155.1 uncultured Lachnospiraceae bacterium
AGGTTCATCCGACCGGTGAATCTTTGTCGGGAGACTCAAGATTCCGAGAGCTTATGGTACTGCCTTTTATCCCTTGATACTTGATTTCAATAAACTGTTTCTTGTGAATTGCCTGTCCAATCTTCCAAAGGCATTCTGTCACATCCTTACCATGCTGCGGCTGTACATAATGGAACAGCTCATTTGACACCTGCTCCTTTATCAGCTTTTGGCTTTCTGTCGGCACACTGCATAAAATAATTTTTTCCAACAGATTTTTCATCGTACTTTTCGGAAAAGCTCTGCTATCCAATAAAATTTTACTAAGAGCCAACAGTTCGCCATTGGTAAGTTTCAGCAAAGACATCTTCTCTAAGCGGTAACCTTTCTTCTACCGAATATTGATCTCCCCCTTGAATCAAGTTCTCCTGCATATAATTGCGAATATCATCTATATCTCTTTGGATACTTCTCTCATTAACACCAAATCGCTCTGCCAATTCTGACTTCCGAACAATTCCCCCCTCCATGATTCTGGAATAAATATGGAGAACTCGTTCAATCTTATTGATGTTCGGGGTGTCTTTCTCGCCTTTACTTCCCATTCCCACACCTCGTTAATTTCTATTTTTCTACTTATTGTACTCAGAGATATAGACATATTCTGTCATTCTGTTTGAAATCTATACAATTTTAAATATATTTAGATATTACGTATCTCAAAATACCTGTGTTGTAGATACGGTATTTATAGTATTATACACCTTTTCCGTTCTACACACAAGTATTCCTAGTAAATTGAAATTCTAAATCAACAATAAATTTATTTTTTTCTATCATTACAATCCTATCAATACATTTCTTTTCCTTTAGATTTCTTCGCATTGATACAGTCCTCATAAACTTCTTCAAATCGCTGGATACTTGCTTTTTGCACTCGATCCGAACAGCAGATAAGCTGACTGAGTTTCATTTCATGATTAAAATAATAAATATCACATCCTGGATCATCTGTATCCAGTTCGATTCTCCAAATCTCTCCATAGGTTTCAATCTCTCTTAAATCCTTAGAAATTCGATAACTTTCTTTTTCCTGATACAAAAATTCCAAAGCTTTTGGATAGGTTGAAAAAAATCGATATGCAGATAATTGATTGCTCTCCCGATTATTTTCCTGTAGAGCTGCCAAAAAAATAACACCGTTCCGACAAGTGCGAGCATCCAAGATTTCCTTCCACAACTGTATAACTTTCCGAATCTCCTCCGAAATTTGCCCAGAACATTCTGCCGAAACATTCAGCAAATCTTCCAGATCCTGAATTTTTTCTTCCATACTCCTTTTCTCACACATCATAATCAGAGCTGCTTCTTCCTCTTGTTTTAATCGTTTCCTACTTCCAATGTACTTATGCCTTTTGAATCTATCGTTTGTTCCGAGGCACTTACTCCGTTTTACTCCATCTTCTGTTCCGATGCACCTACACTTGTTTAATCTATCTTCCATTTCGATGCATGTACTTCTGTTTACTCCATCTTCCATTTCGATACACGTACTTCCGTTTACTCCATCTTCTGTTTCGATACATGTACTTCCGTTTACTCCATCTTCTGTTCCGAGGCACTTACTCCGTTTTAATTCCTCTCCCACAAAATTTTCACCGCTTACAGAAGAATCCGTCCTTTTTTTCAAATCAACCATCCTGCAATTTCTCCTCCCGATTCCCTCGAGTCTTTCTCTTGATTTTTTCCTGCCTATTTCTCAAAAGACCTTGATTTTACTTGTTTTTAAGATTTTGTTTTCACCATCTGCTTTCAATCTGTATTGTAACGATTTGCTCCAGATGCTTTGTTTTAAATCATCTTGTTCTATCGATATATTATCTTGTTTTAAAAGCTGTCTTATTTCTAAATATGCCGTTCAGATTACATCACACTAACTGCGTCATTTAAAGTACGTTATTTTAAAATACGTTATTTTAAGATACGTTATTTTGAGTGCAAAAACTTCGTATAATAAATCTCAATAGACCTTAATAAACTTAATAAACCTAACAAACCTGTATGATTATGGAATGGAGGAATTACAAATGGTTCGATTACGGATTGTCGAAATCTTAAATGAGCAGAACAAAACTCGCTACTGGTTAAGTAAACATATGGACATGCATTATGTCAGCTTTAAAAAAATGATTGAAAATAATACAACCTCGATACGTTTTGAAACGCTTGATAAACTTTCTACACTGCTCAATGTTCCTGTCGGAGATTTATTCGAGAAAATTGATGATAACTCTGCCGACTAAAGATTCCATGGTGCTACAAATTTGCCGCACATTTTTGACAGCACCTCTTTTTATTTCAAGAAACAACCGCTTATCGGACAGACTCTGAATACGTTCATAGGTTAAAAATATTCTTAGCTCTGTCTTTTATATCATGCACTGTAAATTGATTGGATTCCCTACCATTTCCATTGTTTCGATTTCTCCATTGCCTACGTTTTTTCATTTTTTATAGTTTTCTCTTTTTATAGTTTCCCATTACCCATATTTTCCTATTAGTTATCTTTTCCTATTACCTATATTTTCCTATTACCTATATTAAAAATTATAAAGCTTTCCATAGACACATATTTGCATCCTATAAAAATGCACAACAAAAAAAGTACAGAACTTTTGGATATTGGTTCTGTACTTTTTTGTTTGACTTAATTTAATGTTTTAAAATTTCAGTTTTACCAGCAGTACATTCCACCGTTGTCGTGGTGATCGACATGATAGCGAATCTGCTCTTTGGGTTTCATACGCAGCATATAACTGATTTCTTCTTCTGTCAACAGCTGATCGGAATAGTAAATTTTACGATTTAAGACATAGACGATTCGATCAAACTTGCAATTTTCATACTGCTTGTTCGTATCGCGATACCAATCGCCAAATTCTGCTTCTGTGATTTCTTCGGTTAATGCACCTTCTTTCAGACGCATAAAAATCGAATATGCCGCATCTTCTTTCAGCTGATCCAATTCCAGATAAGCCCAGTGGTAATTAACCAGCTTCAAAATCCCAATTGCGGTTTCTTCTGGAATCGCCGGACCGCTGACCAGATGAATCTGATCCCCCTCTTTTGTAATCTGATCGGCCGGCTTTAATCCTGCTAAGGTTTCGAAAAGGATTACATATAAAGTCAGCACATTTAAAGCGTCCTGATCTTTTCGCCGTCTCAGTGATTCATTGTGAGCCAACAGCCATGTTTGAATCATTTCCTGATTACTTTGCCCTGTCAATTCAGATGCATTTTCCAATACAAATACGATTTTATCTTCCATCTTCATCCCCCATCATCAGCTCTCAGTCAATCCACCGGAGCGGATCAACAGCATCATTGCCTGAAACTCTGTAGTCAACATCTGTCCGAGTTCTTCTTCTGTAAAATGGCAAACCTTTGTAGCACATAAGGCACCGATACCAAAGGTATAGATCCACACATTTTCAAATAAGATCTTTGCCTGTACCGACGTGAGACCATAATCCTTTTCGATTGCTTCCACACAAAGTGCTGCTGTATCGCCCAGTTCACCAAATACATCATCAAATGAATGCGGCTGGCTGTTTTCCTGCATAAAGAGCAGCTGATAAAGCTTCGGTTCCTGCACACCAAACAGAACCATTCTCATTCCAATCTGCTTAAAAAGCGGCATGTCCGGAACGCGTTCTTCTGCAAATTTTTCGAAACGCTGCATTGCTGCGATTTTTACTTCTTCCTGAATTTCTTTCATCGTATTGAATACTGTGAAAATAGGGCTGGCAGAACATTGCAGGACATTGCGCAGCTCCTGCGCTGTTAAAGCATCCATGCCTTTTTCAGAAACAATCTGCATCGCAGCTGCAACAATTTCTGCTTTTGTAAATTTCGGTTTCGGTGGCATAATCCCCCTCCTGTTTGCTATCATTTTACTCGATTATCTATTTTAGATTAGTTGCTTTCATTATAATCTTTTTTCGAGCGAAATCAATAGCAAATATCATCTTTTTTCGAGCGGCGGATTCTGCATTTTTTGGAAGCGGAGGGTCTTCCACATTTTCCGCACCCTGGACAGGTTCCGCGGCTCCAACTTTTCAGAACATGCCGAATCGCTGCCAAAAAAGCGACTGCGGTTAGCGCAATAATCACATAATCTCCTATATGCAGCATAAATCCCCTTTCGTCATCCTTTTAAACTTTTTCGTTTTTTCTTCGTTTCCTTCGGTTTCTTTATTCTGTTCCCTTCGGTTCCGTTGTTCCGTTCCTTTTTTATTCCTTCTATTTTCTTTGTTCCGCGTTCTTTTCTTCACGCCTTATTTCGTTACAGCAGCAGCGCGATATGGTATACGAGAAAAGCCGCCAACCATGCCACACCGCATTGCAGTAAAATTACACCAAGTGTCTGCAAGTTGGAGTTCAGTTCTCTGCGAATCGCTGCAATTGCTGCTACGCAGGGTGTATATAATAAGGTAAAGGTTAAAAAGCTTAACGCTTCTGGAATGGAATAGGTATTGACTAACACGGCTCCTAATGCATCGGAAGATGCATGCAGTAAAACGCCAAGTGTACTGATTACGGCTTCTTTTGCGGTAAATCCCGTGATCAGCGCTGTTACCATACGCCAGTCACCAAATCCCAGCGGTGCAAAGAGCGGTGCCATGATATGGCCGATCAAGGCCAGCAAACTATCGGCGCTGTCTGCTACGACATTTAAACGTGTATCAAAGGTCTGTAAGAACCAGATAATTACGGTTGCCGCAAAAATAACGGTAAATGCCTTCGTTAAAAAGTCTTTTGCTTTGTCCCACATCAGCATCAGTACGCTTTTCAAAGAAGGAAGACGATAATTCGGCAGTTCCATCACAAACGGCATGGAATTTCCCCGGAAAATCGTATGGTTAAAGAGCAGTGCTACCACAATTCCTGTTACAATGCCGCCTACGTACAGACCGATCATGACCAAAGCCTGATAGCGTTCAAAAAATGCAGCCGTAAACACCGCATAAATCGGAATTTTGGCAGAACAGCTGATAAACGGCGTTAAAATAATCGTCATTTTCCGATCACGCTCAGAAGACAGGGTTCTCGTTGCCATCGCTGCGGGAACGGTACAGCCAAATCCGATCAGCATCGGAACAAAGCTTCTGCCCGATAAGCCCAGTTTTCGCAGCAGCTTATCCATGACAAAAGCCACTCTTGCCATATAGCCAGTATCTTCCAGAATCGATAAGAAGAAAAACAAGACCACGATCGTCGGCAAAAAGCTCAAAACACTTCCGACACCCGCGAAAACGCCGTCGATAACCATGTTGTGTACCACTTCATTAATACCATAATTGACCAGTGCCTGATCCGCTAAAGCAGTCACCCAGTCGATTCCTGCTGCCAGTGCATCACTTAAATACGCACCGATCACATTAAAGGTCAACCAGAAAATACTCAGCATGATCAGCAAAAAGACCGGAATTGCAAAAATCCGATGTGTCAGAACCGCATCAATTTTCTCACTGCGCAGTCGTTCCTTGCTCACTTTGCATTTTACAACTGCCTCAGAACAAACATGTTCAATAAACGTATAGCGCATATCCGCCAGTGCCGCATTTCGATCCATATGATGATCGGTTTCCATTTCTAAAATACTATGCTGCATCATTTCGTATTCGTTATCGGAAAGATTCAGCTGTTGAATAATCAGCTCATCTCCTTCTACAACTTTAGTGGCAGCAAAACGAGGGGACATCTGAGCGGCAACGGCATGATCTTCCACCTGATGACAAACTGCATGGATACAGCGGTGAACGGGTCCTTGTTCACAAAAATCCGTTACCTTTGGATAAATCCGTTTACTTGCTACTTTAACAGCCTCCTGAATCAGGTCATCAATCCCTTCATTTTTGATCGCACTGATCGGAATAACCGGTACACCCAGCAATTCTTCCATCTTCTTATAATCGATCGAACCGCCATTATTGCGCACTTCATCCATCATATTCAGGGCAACTACCATCGGAATATGCATTTCCAAAAGCTGCAGTGTTAAGTATAAATTTCTTTCAATATTCGTCGCATCGACAATATTAATGATTCCCTGCGGTTTTTCATGCAGCAGAAAATCCCGCGTTACGATTTCCTCATTGGTATAAGGACGCATCGAATAAATACCAGGAAGATCGACAATGGAACAATTTTTTACCGAACGCATCTCTCCCATCTTCTGATCGACTGTAACGCCCGGAAAATTCCCTACATGCTGATTGGAACCGGTCAGCTGGTTAAACAAAGTCGTCTTTCCACAGTTCTGATTACCTGCTAATGCAAAGATCATAATGTTCTGCCTCCGGTTAATTCAATTTTTTCTGCATCTTCTTTTCGAATACTCAGCTGATAACCTCTCAAGTTCAGCTCGATCGGATCTCCCATAGGTGCTACCTTGCATAAGGTGACCTTTGTTCCTGGAATCAGTCCCATATCCAATAAGCGGCAGCGAAGTGCATTTTCCCCACCGACACTTTGAATAACAGAAGACTGTCCAATATTCAATTCGCTTAATTTCATGTTACATTCTCTCTCTTTCGTTGCTCCCAAAGCGGGAACACATTTTACAGCTTATTGATTATTTTTCTCAAAAACTTACTCAAGGTTAGCATAAGAAAACCTGTCAGTCAATACGCTGTATCGAAAAACTGACAGGTTTCCCCTTTTTGTTTTATTTTACTTGAATTCCCACATCGGTATTATACTTACTGTATACTTTTTTGCCATTTACAGTTCGATATGCCCGGACGGTATAAAATACTTTTTTCTGGCTGGTGCCTGTTACTGTGCAGGATACGGTACTGCCCGATTTGATCGTCTTGACCGTTTCCCATTTACCAGTCTTTAGATTTTTTCGATATACCACATATCCAGTAGCACCGCTGATTTTCTTCCAATTGACCTTTACCTTCCCCTTGGTTGTCGAAGACAGTGTGAAAGAAGGCTTCGAAGGAATGGCTTTTCCGGAAATTCCTGCTTTCTCATAGGAACTCCACACCACTTTACCGTTCAGCTTTCGATAAGCTTTTACCGTATAAAGATAGGTTTGTCCCGTCACAGCGGCTTTATCTGTATAGGTAAGAGCGGTCACGGTCGCCTGCTTTTCCCATTTTCCACCGGATACCTTTCGATAAATTCGGTATCCATCGGCACCTTCGGTCTTCTTCCAACTCAGCTTAATGCTTTTATAGCCCTGCGAAGATGTACTCTTTAAGATAGGGGCAGCTAACGTTGTTTTTCCAGAAATTCCCTTTTTATCATAAGAACTCCACACAGTTTTCCCATCTACTTTCTGATAGGCTTTTACCGTATAAACATACGTTTCTCCTGTTGCAGCCGTTTCATCTGTATAAGTAAGGCCTGTCACAGTCGCCTGCATTTCCCAGCTTCCGCCGGATACCTTTCGATAAACCCGGTAGCCAGCGGCACCTTCGGTCTTCTTCCAGCTCAGCTTCAAAGTATGGTAATTCTCCGCTATCACGCTTTGCAGAACCGGTGCTTCCAGTTGGATCGTCTCCGGCGGCTGCGTCTCGTTATCGCTTCCACCCGTGCTGTTCGAACCACTGCCCACGTTCTGCTTTTTCGTAAAAATGAAATTCATATCAATCTTTCCGCTGATTCCTTTGACCGCACCATCTTCTGAATACTGCCACATCATATACGGCGAAGCACTGTAATCCGTTGCCGTCGTATAATGCGCCAGCCAGATCGGAATCCCCGCATTTGTCAAGGTTTTTACATTCATTTCATCGTTTAAGAAAGAGGCATTGGCATACACCATAGGCTGATAGCCTGCTTCCCAAATTACATCTGCAAATGCCTGACAGACTGCGGTCTGCTTTGCCTTCGTTAATTTCGCATCATACAAACGTCCGGTTGTTCCATTTGCTCCTGCATATTCAACATCCATCACGATCGGAAGCTGCATTTCATCCAGATAATCTTTGCATAAATCCAGACACATCTGTGCTTCTTCTTTCGCTTCGTCCTGGGTAATCGCCTGCGAGAAAATATAAACCCCTACTTGTAAGCCAGCTTTCAGTGCCCCTTCAATATGCGTCGCATAACAAGAATCCTTTGCCAATGTTCCAGTCTTGCCATAGCCACGATAAGCACAGCGGATTATGACCGAATCAATTCCATCCGCTTTCACCGCTTCCCAGTCAATTTCCGGCTGATATCGGGAAACATCAATCGCATGAGAAACTTCATATCCCGCTAAAACCGTATAGGTTTTCTGGGTATAGGGACTTTTCAGCAAATTTCCCGCCGTACTTCCTTCAGAAATCACAGAAGGTGTTTCCTTTCGCGGAACCGGATTTCCCTGCGCATCATAATACTTCCAATATTCTGCATCTCCGCCATCAATTTCGTAAAGTTCCTCTGCAGTTTTCGTATCAATTGAAATCTCGGTTTCATTCGTCAAATCCTCAGTTGTTCTAGCCAAATCTCCCTTTTCACTCGTTAAACCCTCAGTTGTTCCACCTGAATTCTCCGTTTCACCCGTTAAGCCTTCTGTTGTTCCAGCTGAACCCTCCGTTTTACCCAACAATTCCTCTGCCCTTCTAGTGAAACTATCCGTTTTGTCAGCCAAGTCCGCTGCTTCAGTCACTGTACTGGTATTTGTTGAAATTTCAGCGGCACTTACCATTTGAATGGGTATCGATGTCAAACACACGGTAACAGCCGTTGCATACAAAATACAATGTTTCAATTTTCTTCTTAAGCATCTGCGTGGTTTCATGAATTCCAAGTCCTTTCTGTTTCTCTGTCAATATTTTGCCAATCACAAGCTCCGGTACTTTTCACAGCATTTTCCTTATTTTTAATCATACCGTAACATAAGCATACGAAAAACGTTCAACTAACGGCATGATCGAATGACCCTTTGATAAAATATTTTATCATTCCATTGTATTTTCGTAAACCCGAAAAAAAGTGGATTTCAGGATATCCTGCAATCTGCTTTCTTTCTTCGGATTCTTTGATTCTCACCTTGCCGGATATTCTAATCAGTGGTATAGTTACATCAGATCATGATACCAGATAGATTGGAGGACTTTTATGAGTAACTTGACAACCCTGCAGCCCGCAGAAGTATTTTATTATTTCGACCAGATCTGCAGCATTCCCCACGGCTCCGGCAATACCAAAGCAATCAGCGATTATTGTGTGGATTTCGCAAAAAAACATGGTCTTCGCTATATTCAGGAAGATTCGGATAATGTCATCATTTTTAAGGATGGTACAGCCGGATATGAAGAATCTGCTCCTGTAATCATTCAAGGACATTTGGATATGGTTTGTGAAAAAGAAGCAGACTGCACACTTGACATGGACACCGAAGCAATCACCCCTTATGCAGATGGCGATTTTGTAAGAGCCAAGCAAACAACACTGGGCGGCGATGATGGAATTGCGATCGCCTATGCACTGGCTATTCTGGCATCGGATTCAATTGCCCATCCGCCGATTGAAGCGGTTTTTACAACCGATGAAGAAATTGGACTGTTAGGTGCAACGTCCTTAGATCCTTCCCCCTTAAAAGGACGCATTATGCTGAATCTGGACAGCGAACTGGA
Source organism: uncultured Lachnospiraceae bacterium (assembly GCA_964613155.1). Classification (GTDB taxonomy): domain Bacteria; phylum Bacillota; class Clostridia; order Lachnospirales; family Lachnospiraceae; genus TWA4. The sequence goes on from CAZTHP010000085.1 coordinate 9,621, forward strand.
AGGTCATTTCCTCGTAAGCTGCGCTGGTGGGATTCGAATGGACTGCATCACACCGCTTCATCGTATGACCGATATGGCTGTGCGCTATCAACTTTGCATTTCCGGTCTTTCCGGCGGTCATTCTGGTGCTGAGATTCATAAATGGGGTGCAAACTCTAATGTTTTAGCAGGACGTTTGCTCTATGCACTGGACAATCAGGCTGAATTTTGGATTGGCGATTTAAAAGGTGGATTAAAGGATAATGCGATTCCGATCCAGACCGATCTGACACTTTATGTCAACCAACAGGACTGCGAAGCATTTGAAGAAACGGTACGTACAGTAGAAGCAGAACTGCAGGCAGAATATCGGGTAACCGACCCGCAATTAACGATTTCCATGCGGCGCGGTCCGGAAGAAATCGCACATATGCTGGATACGCGCTCCACAGGCTTAGTGACCTTCCTTTTGATGAACTATCCCAATGGCGTACAACGCATGAGTTCTGATATCCCTGGTCTGGTGGAAACTTCCTTAAACCTGGGAATTTTATACCTGACCGCCCATGAAATGCACAGTTCCTTTGCACTGCGCAGCTCCGTCGGCACTGCCAAAGAAGCACTGATCGATAAACTGGTCTTCTTAACTGAATTTACAGGCGGAACCTGTGCTTTCAGCGGAGATTATCCTGCATGGGAATATAAACCAGAATCTGCACTGCGCAACGTTGTGCATGAAGTTTATCAGGATATGTATCAAAAAGATTGCGTCTTCGAAGCAATTCACGCCGGTGTAGAATGCGGTATTTTCTCAAATAAACTGCCTGGTCTGGACTGCATCTCCTATGGACCGGATCTCTTCGATATCCACACCACACGAGAAGCAATGTCAATTTCTTCTGTTAAACGCGTTTGGGAATTTACTCTGGAACTCTTAAAACGACTGAAATAAAATAAAACGCGATTCCTCTCACTATGAGAAATACTCGTTGTGAGAAATACTCGTTGTGAGAAATACTCGTTGTGAGTTTCTCAAATTATCGCGGTGCTCCTCAAATGCTTGTGCAAGCACAGCATTTTCATCGCTACTCG
>CAZTHP010000086.1:0-10679 GCA_964613155.1 uncultured Lachnospiraceae bacterium
GTTGGAACAGCGTAATATTCCTGGGAAAATTCTGACGACGGATTATCTGACATTCAGTGATCCCAAGGCACTGCGTACTCTGGAAAAATTTAAAAATATTGAACTGAAAATGTTTGTGACGAGGAATGAACATGAGGGATTTCACACCAAGGGATATATTTTTAAAAAAGAAGAACTGTATCGAATTATTGTGGGAAGTTCCAATATGACCTTGAGTGCTCTTACAACAAATCGTGAGTGGAATACCAGGATTGTTTCCACGGAGCAGGGAGAGTACACGCAGAATGTTGTGACGGAATTTAACCAGTTATGGAATGCTGAGCAGTCGCTGCGGTTTGATCAGTTCATCGAAGGCTATACGACGCTTTATACCAAAAATAAAATCATCCGAAAGCAAAAGGAACTGGCAAGGCAAGCGAAAATCCCCTCACTGGGAGTTTATCGTTTACAGCCTAATTCTATGCAGGTTGGTTTTATCAATAATTTGCAAAAGATTTATGAAGCTGGGGAGAAACGTGCGTTATTGATTTCTGCAACGGGTACGGGGAAAACCTATGCTTCGGCATTTGCGGCCAGGGAATTGGAATTTAAACGGGTTCTATTTGTGGTTCACCGAAACCAGATTGCAAAACAGGCGATGAAATCTTATCGAAAAGTCTTTGATGAAAAAGTTTCTATGGGGCTGGTTACGGGAAAATATCAGGATTACGATGCTGATTTTGTATTTGCGACGATCCAGACATTAAGTAAAGAAGATACGTTGAGCCGCTATTCAAAAGATCACTGGGACTTGATTATTATTGATGAGGCACATCATAGTTCGGCAGATAGCTATAAGAAGATAATGGATTATTTTACCCCAAATCTTTGGCTTGGTATGACGGCAACGCCGGATAAGCGTGATGATAATCTGGAAGGCAGAAATATTTATGAGATTTTCAATCATCAGATTGCCTATGAAATCCGTTTGCAAAATGCGATGGAAGAAGATTTGTTATGTCCGTTCCATTATTTTGGGATTACAGATTTAGAAGTTGTTGCAGATGTTGGAAATTCCTCCGAAGAAAAAGTAGAAAATTTCAAATATTTAACCTCAGAGGAACGGGTTTATCATATTATGAAGCAGGCGGAATTCTTTGGATACAGTGGAGAGCGCGTAAAAGGTTTGATTTTTTGCAGTCGAATCGATGAGGCGAGAGCATTATCGGTACAGTTTAACGAAAGAGGCTGGAGAACGTTAGTTTTGAGTGGGAGTGATTCGGAGTCAACGAGGGCAGCAGCGATTGAACGATTGGCTGGTGAGGAAGCGAAAGATGCTTTGGATTATATTATTTCGGTGGATATTTTCTCAGAAGGAGTCGATGTTCCAGAAATTAATCAGGTAATTATGCTTCGTCCAACCGAATCTCCCATTGTATTTATCCAGCAATTAGGACGTGGGCTGCGAAAAGCGGAGGAGAAAGAATACGTTGTTGTGATTGATTTCATTGGAAACTATCGTAATAATTTTATGATTCCCATTGCGCTTTCAGGAGACAGAAGCTACAATAAGGACAATATTCGTCGTTATGTGACAGAAGGCGGTCGCGTGATTCCAGGGGCGAGTACAATTCATTTTGATGAAATTTCAAGAAAACGGATTTTCCAGGCAATTGATCATGCGAATTTTAGTGATATTAAATTGATTCGTGAAAATTATACAAACTTGAAAAACAAGTTGGGACATATTCCGGCACTTACGGATTTTGATCAATATGGTGAAATGGATGTGCTGCGAATTTTTGATAATAACAACTTGGGTTCATATTACAAATTTCTTGTGAAATACGAAAAGGAATATACGATTCGTTTATCCGCAGCAGAAGAAAAAGTAATTGAATTTGTTTCTAAAAAACTGGCAAGTGGAAAACGAATTCATGAGTTAGAAATGTTGAAGCGGTTGCTGACCTATCAGCATGGAATTTTAGCGCAGTTAAAGAAATCGCTGCATGAAAATTATAATTGTTCTATGGATGAAAATTGTGCGGAGAATCTTATCAATATGATGACCAATGAGTTTCCGACAAGTGCTGCAAAGAAAACATATGCACAGTGTGTATTTGTGGAAAAAGAAGGCTCCGATTATGGAGTGTCCAAATCATTTGCTGAAATGCTGCGGAATGAAGATTTTTATCAGATGCTAAAAGAACTCATTGATTTCGGTATTTCTCGTTATCAGGCAAATTTCAGTAGGTGCTATCAAGATACCGATTTGGTCTTATATCAGAAATATACGTACGAAGATGCCTGTCGTTTATTGAAGTGGGAGAAAAATGAAGTACCATTAAATATTGGTGGCTATAAATACGATAAGAAAACGAAAACGTTTCCAGTATTTATCAACTACGATAAGCAGGAGAATATTAGTGATACTACAAAATACGAAGATCATTTTACCAGTCATAATCGATTGATTGCGATTTCAAAAAGTGGACGTAGTCTGGAATCGGAAGATGTACAAAATTTCCTACATGCGAAAGAACGTGGAATTGATGTGCAGCTTTTTGTGAGAAAAAATAAAGACGATAAAATATCCAAAGAATTTTATTATTTAGGTCGTATGTATGCTACAGGCGAAGTGAAAGAATTTATCATGCCAAATACGGCCAAATCCGCAGTGGAAATCGAATGGGCACTGGATACTCCAGTTCGCGAGGATATTTATGAGTACATTGTCCATGGATGATCGGAACGTGGAAGAGCAGTGCAATCGAACCGGTTCATGCGGATTAGAGAGAACTTTAGGGAAATTAAACTGGTTTATGCAGATTAGAGAAAACTTTAAGATGATCGAACTGGTTTATGCAGATCAGAGAGGACTTTAAGAGCAGATCAGAGAAAATTTTAGGACATAGGAAGGAATGGATTATTGATGAAGACAGTTAGAGTTGTTGCAGCTATCATAATAGAAAAAGGAAATGTTTTTGCCACACAGCGTGGATATGGTGAATTTAAAGATGGATGGGAATTTCCAGGTGGAAAGATTGAGGCAAATGAGACACCGGAAGAAGCGATTGTAAGAGAGATACAAGAAGAATTAGAGACGGAAGTAGAAGTGGTGGAATTGTTGGATACAGTGGAATATGATTACCCGAAGTTCCATTTGTCTATGGATTGCTTTATTTGTAAAATTAAGTCCGGAAATTTAGTGCTGAAGGAACATGAAGCTGCCAAATGGTTGACGAAAGATACGCTTGGGAGTGTGGAATGGCTGCCGGCGGATCTGGGGTTGATCGAGAAAATTGAAAAGCGCTTATAGGATGTAAGTTTAAAACAAAGAAGCAGCGAGTAGAGAATACATTTGAGTATCGCCAATAAGCCATCGTTAATTTGTTAATGGGAACAGATTATGAAAAGTAGCCTCATTGAAGGAAAAGGATATATTCAGAGCTTGAATGGGAAGCGAAATGGTAAAGGGGAAGTTTTGAAGAATTTTTATGAAACGTGTTTAGAAATGAGGATGCTGTTTTATGGTGAATACAATAGATTACTATAATAGAAATGTGCAGGATTTTATCAATGGAACCGTATCTGTTGATTTTACGCAGATTCAAAACATTTTTCTGGAATTATTGCCTAAAGATGCTTGCATTCTTGACTTTGGCTGCGGTTCTGGACGCGACACAAAATATTTTTTTGATTGTGGCTATCAGGTCGATGCAATCGATGGTTCTGCGGAGTTGTGCAGAGCTGCAAGTGAATACACGGGAATCGATGTAAAGCAGATGCGTTTTCAGGAATTAGATGAAGTAGAAAAGTATGATGGCATTTGGGCTTGTGCATCTATTTTGCATGTAAAGAGGAAGGGGATGTCGGAGATTATTCGTAAAATGAGTTTTGCAGCAAAGAAAAATGGAATAATCTATAGTTCTTTCAAGTACGGAGATTTTGAAGGTGAAAGAAAAGGCAGATATTTTACGGATATGACAGAAATTTCGATGAAAGAACTGTTAGTAAATTTTCCAGAATTAAATCTAGAAAAACAGTGGATCACCGGTGATGTTAGACCTGGTCGAGAGGACGAAAGATGGTTGAATATAATTCTCAGAAAATAGATTATAGACTTCATATAGATTTGGGATATTATAACACATTGAATATCGAAGGGTTTTCAAGAATGATGCAAAATCCATCTTATTGTTATAAATTTTATTGGTTGGAAGCCATTGTACAATTGATTTCGGAGGATAAACGAGAAGCCACTTATGATGAAATCATAAACGAAATGATTGGAAATGCCTGGTATTCGGTGTTGGAGTTTCATGTTCATCTGAGTGGTATTTGGGGAGATGGAGAGATTAAAGATAGTCTGGAAAAGGCTGTTTTGAAATTACATCAATTAAGTAATTTACCAGGTAATGCATCAAAAGTAGAAATAAAGAATGAAATTGCCCAGTTTAATAAGGAACTACACAGTGAAAAGATGACTCTTACGCAGAATGTGCCATATAAAGCATTATCAGGATTTGCAAATCAGAGTTCGGAGTATATTGATTTGAACAGCAGCGCAGGAAGAATGATGGCATATTACAACAGAATTAATGAGATTGAAAAACCATTGCCATATACATTTGGAAATCAAAAAGGTTTAGAACGAAAAATTATATTTCACGAATCATGGATTCAAATGATCCAGGACAATATGGTTGCTATTTTAGGCTGGATTCAATATGAAAAAGTTCGCTGGCTGCAGAATAATAATCCAGAAGTTCCGGGATTGGTATATAAATTAGCGCCGCTTGATGATAAGATGCGAAAGTTAGGACATGTCCGTAAATTGTGGGAAGGTGTACTGGATTTGACCTGTATTACAGACGTGTTTAAGGATGAGCCAATTCGTAAAAATGCCTATGATGTGGATCATTTTATTCCGTGGTCGTTTGTTATGAATGATGAGTTGTGGAATTTAATGCCGATGGATTCTTCATTGAATTCATCGAAACGTAATCGTTTGCCGCAGTGGGACAAGTTTTTTGTAAGATTTGCTCACAACCAGTATACGATGTATGAATTGGTTCATGAAAAGGCGGGAATTAGAAAATTATATGAATCTTGTTATAGAGATAATCTTCACTCCATATGGGCGAGTCGGGAATTGTATAGGAAAGGAAATTCTAGGAATGAATTTTATGGAATTTTAGAACGGAATATGAGACCAGTTTGGGATTCGGCAAAAAGACAGGGGTATGAGGTGTGGAAGGTGAGGTTCTGAACGCAGATGATGAAACGGTCTAGTTGGATGGAATAAATCACTAACATGAAGTGGTTCATTTAAGCGGAATTATTATTGAATGGTGAGGACAAGTATGAATATTCAAATATTTGGAACAAATAAATGTTTTGATACAAAGAAAGCAATGCGTTATTTTAAGGAGCGTAATATTAAGTATCAATTCATTGATATGAAAGAAAAAGGTCTGAGCAAAGGCGAATATAATAGTGTTAAGCAAGCAGTTGGGGGATTGGACAAGCTACTAAATCCGAATTGTAAAGACAAATACGCTTTGACTTTAATTAAGTACCTATCAGACGAAGACAAGGACGAAAAAGTATTAGAAAACCAGAAGGTTCTTCTTACACCAATTGTCAGAAATGGCAAACATGCAACAGTTGGATATAAGCCAGAAGTCTGGAAAGAGTGGAAATAATTATTCAAAAGAGACTTGATTTATTAGGGAGGTGTAGGTAATGTTGACTTATACATATGTTTCTGAAGGAAAATTTGAATTAATGGAAAAACCAAAGCCGGTTCTGCTGCATGAGCGTGACGCCATCATAAAGGTTACACTTGCCAGCATTTGTTCCAGTGATCTTCATATCAAACACGGAAGTGTGCCACGTGCGGTTCCGGGTATTACTGTTGGTCATGAGATGGTCGGTATCGTAGAAGAAGTAGGTAGTGCCGTGACTCACGTAAAACCGGGAGATCGCGTGACGGTTAATGTGGAGACATTTTGTGGAGAATGTTTTTTCTGTAAAAAAGGGTATGTGAATAACTGTACGGATGAAAATGGTGGCTGGGCCTTAGGTTGTCGTATTGATGGTGGTCAGGCGGAGTATGTACGTGTACCATTTGCAGATCAGGGACTGAATAAGATTCCAGAGGGAGTCACAGATAGACAGGCTTTACTAGTAGGAGATGTTCTTGCTACTGGTTATTGGGCAGCACGTATTTCTGAAATTACACAAGATGATACTGTTCTGATCATCGGTGCTGGTCCAACTGGTATTTGTACCTTGTTATGTGTGATGCTGAAAAAACCGAAATGTCTTATCGTGTGTGAAAAGGATGAAAATCGTATCCGATTCATTCATAAACATTATCCGGAAGTGTTGACTGTTTCGCCGGAAGCATGTACGGATTTTGTACGTGAGCACAGTGATCATGGTGGAGCTGATGTAGTATTAGAAGTGGCCGGAGCAGAATCAACATTTCGTCTGGCATGGGAATGTGCAAGCCCAAATGCTATCGTGACGGTGGTTGCTCTTTATAAACAAGCGCAGACATTACCGCTTCCGGATATGTATGGTAAGAACCTTACATTTAAAACTGGTGGAGTAGATGGATGCGACTGTGAAGAAACATTGAAGCTCATCGCTGAGGGTAAGATTAACACAGAACCGTTGATCACACATACGTATCCTCTCAGCCAAATAGAAGAAGCATATGCACTTTTTGAAAATAAAAGAGATGGTGTAATAAAAGTAGCGGTGGAATGCTAGTAAGTTAATAGGTTAAATCGCATAGTTATATTACCGTTGCATCAGTTGAAATATGAAGACTTGGTACAAAGAATGGATACTATCTAATCTTCCATACGATGGCGCCGGAGTTGGCGATAGAGGATTTAAGAGAGATTAGTAAACAATAAGACTGGTCATACATATTCAGGATTTTTTGATGAGGTAAATTACTATGATAACAAAGGAAAGAAGACAGGGCATAGCAATAAAGTTTTTTGGTGACTGGAATCATTACGAGAATTAAAAGAGGGTGTCAATTATGGGAAAAATCTATTTTACTTTGACGGGAACAAAACATTATTTTGGAAAAGAGTTTCTTAAGCCAGGGATGAAACTGCAACTAAATAAGGAACCAGACAATGAATATGATAAGGAAGCTATTTGCGTGGCTATCGAAGGTCTTGGCAAGATTGGTTATGTTGCCAATAGTCCATATACTGTTATAGGGGAAAGTATGAGTGCAGGTCGTGTGTATGATAAGATTGGTGATACCGCGATAGGAGAAGTTGTATTTATTACGACACAAGGAATTCTTTGTAAGGTATGCAAGAAGAGCTTGATCGATAAAAAGAAACATTGATTCCGAAAGAATAAAGACGAGAAGCTTAGGGTGTTGGTGCTCTAGAATTCTTTGTAAATTAAAAATCAAATGAACTTTTATACTGCAGGTATAATGACAAATCCAAATTCTTCTGTTATAGTTAAGGAAGAAAGAAAAAGCGGACCAAGGCGTCCAAAGAAAGGAAGGAACTCAGATGAACACAACTATGATTTTAAGCGATCTTAAACATGAACGTTATGAAAACGCACTGGATATAAAACAGGGCGTTGTTTCTGCGTACGCATTTTTAAGAGAGCGAAATCATATGTTCCATGGAAAAACTGGAATATGTAGAGACTTGTGTTGATCTGTTATATAGTCTTTATATAGATGGATGATAACCGCTTATCTTGTGTACGCAGGGTAGGCGGTATTTTTTTACGTAAGGTATGAGGCAAGCAGAAATGTTTATATTACGATTTGCCGACTCTCGCGAACGTGAGAAAACGCTTTGTGTTTTTCGAAGTTGGCTCCGTTAGCTTGCTTGGTAGAGCAACCGGCTTTTAACTGGTAGGTCGTGGGTTCGAATCCCATGTGGAGCATTTTCTAAGGATAGGTTGTCAGGAAGGAGAAAGATTATGTTTGAGATTAAGGGAAAAGTAAACACAGCAATCTGTTACGCAAAAGTTATAGAAGATGAAGCAATAGAGCAAATCCGAAGAATGTGTGATTATGATTTTACTGAAAATAGCCAAATTCGAATCATGCCAGACGTACATGCCGGAAAAGGATGTACCATTGGCACAACGATGACAGTTACAGATAAAGTAGTTCCTAATATCGTTGGTGTTGATATTGGATGTGGAATGTACACAGTAAATCTTGGAAAAGGCGATATCGACCTCACAAAATTGGATGAAGCAGCTCATTTTGTTCCATCCGGAATGAATATCTGGGGAGGAAGACAGGAAAAATTCAATTTGCAGGAGCTTCGTTGTTATAGAAGTCTTAAGAATACCAAATGGTTAGAAAGAAGCCTTGGTACTTTAGGTGGAGGCAATCATTTTATCGAAGTAGATAAATCTTCTGATGGAACCAATTATCTTGTTATTCATACAGGAAGCAGAAATCTTGGAAAACAAGTAGCAGAAATATATCAGCAGCTTGCGATTGATTTGAACAAAGGTAAGGAAACTTATTTCCAGCAAAGAGATGAGATTATACGTACCTATAAAGAACAGGGCCGTAGAAAAGAAATACAAAAAGCGTTAGAAGCAATTTCATGGAATCAAAGAGAGACAACCATGCCGGAAGATTTGTGTTTCTTATACGGACAGTTTTTTGACGACTATATGCACGACGTAGAAATCTGTCAGCGTTTTGCAAGACGAAATAGAGAAAAGATTGCAGAAGTACTACTGGCACGTACTGGGATGACAGGCGGCGAATCTTTCCATACAATCCATAATTATATTGATACAAAGGAAATGATTCTTCGTAAGGGAGCGATAGCTGCTCATGCGGGAGAAAAAGTGTTAATCCCAATCAATATGAGAGATGGAAGTGTACTTGCAATCGGTAAGGGGAATCCGGAGTGGAATTATTCTGCACCACACGGGGCAGGAAGAAGCATGTCCAGAACAAAAGCAAAAAATGAGCTTAATCTGGATGAATACAGAGAAGCAATGGCTGGAATTTACACAACATCTGTAAACGAAGCGACTCTTGATGAAGCGCCAATGGCTTATAAGTCACTGGAAGATATTATCGACGTGATTAAGGAATCGGTCGATGTAATTGAAGTAATGAAACCAATATATAATTTTAAGGCGAACTGAGCCATGCACAGAAGAACGGAATCTGGGTTCTGAATAAGCTGGCTTGGGAAGAATCCCAATTCCGGGATTATGTATTTGGCGAAGCCGGATAATCGAGATGCAGCGAAGCGAAATCGAAATTGGCATGGCTCAGTTTAAATATCCTTATGGTTCAGTTGCCGGAACAGGAGGATGAAATGTTTAACTTTCCGACCATTGATATGGTCAAGACAGGAGAGAATATCATGCGGTTAAGAATACAAAATGGATTTTCTGTAAAGGATCTTCAGGATGTATTTGGTTTTGCAACACCGCAGGCAATTTACAAGTGGCAGCATGGAACTGCAATGCCGACAATCGATAACTTGGTAGTTTTGGCGGCCCTGTTTCAGGTACACATTGATGATATTCTTGTGATTAATACCGACTTGCAGATCAAGTTAGGTGCATAGATAAAGCAGACTCGTTTGAGTTTGCAATGAGGCTCCGTTCCGTAAACGTTAAAACGCACATTTGATGATTTGGAGCAGATAACTACAATATTATAAGTGTGAATCTGTAGCTGTAGACGGCGGTCACGAATATTTGAGAAGATTGGGCTGGAGAGAAGATTGAGAAGAGTTAAGGCAGTGCGAAGTAATTAGATGCTAACATTAAATTGAGAAGAGAAGGTGACTATATGATTTGGTTTACGAGTGATTTACATTTGAATCATCGAGCTGTAGTCAGTATGTGTGAACGTCCATTTGAATCAATTGATGAAATGAATGATATTCTGATTCGAAATTTTAATGAGCGTGTTAAATGGAACGATACAGTGTATATTCTGGGAGATATTGCGCATCGAACACCAGTCACAGAAGTGAATAATTTTATCAGTAGATTGAATGGAAAGAAGATTTTGTGTAAGGGAAATCATGATAAGCGATATGATTCTAGTCTGTTTGAAGGGATTTATGATTTTCTTGAGATATCAGTAGATGGAATGAATATTTCACTTATGCATTATCCGATGATGTCTTGGCCAAAATCAAGGTATGGATCGATTCATTTACATGGACATATCCATAGTAAAGGAGATTACAATCTGCGACAAAGAGAAGAAAGCATTTTGCGTTATGATGTTGGTGTCGATGCAAACAATTTCTGTCCGGTTTCTATCACAGAAATTAAGGAGTTTTTTGATAAATAAAAGGATTAACAGAAAAATAAAGAAGATACCTACTTTATTTGAAAGAGTATTTGAAAATTATAAAAAAGTCGGTATTTTATCGAATATAGCAGGTGGTATGGAATGGGTTCAGGTGGAACCGGAGGATCGAGGCGATATGTGGCATATGGCAGCGTATCAGAATTCAAACGGAAGTAATCTGTGAGATGGATCTATGAAGTCGTAGGTCTGCATTTTAGGATAGAAAGTGGGAATACTCGGTTATTCAATTGCCGATGTAGTTCACAAATAATCCTTGTGGGTTAGAAAAAGAAATGAACTTCATAACAGAAATCTGCATATAAGTGGACTAATGAATATGGAAAAA
>CAZTHP010000087.1:0-10609 GCA_964613155.1 uncultured Lachnospiraceae bacterium
AGATACCATTTCTTTCTGTGTAAATGTAAGGAGCCATCTTAGGGTTCCATCTTCTTGTCTGATGTCCAAAATGAACACCTGCTTCTAAGAGCTGTTTCATTGAAATTACGCTCATGATAATACCTCCATGGTTTTTACTTCCGCACGTTTAACGCTTCCCAAAACACCATATTCGGCACCATTTCAGGAATCCACGTACGTGATTAATAGTTCTTGTGTTACACACACCAGTAAACTATAACACAAGTCATTTTATTATGCAAGTATTTTGTTTTGATTTTTATACGTTTTTTATACATTTTTTGTTTTATTTTTATGTGTTTTTCTGCCTAAATCCTATTTTTGAAATTTCCTACATTTTCCAAAAAACAAAAACAGCCTGCTTTTTCATCCCACTTACAAAATGTTTCATAAGTTTCATGAAATGAAAAAACAAGCTGTACCTCTTTTGTTTTTGATTTGTTCTCAGTCATTCTTAGCTGTTTGTAATCGTTCTCGATTTTCCCAGCTATCTTTAGCCTTTTGTAATCGTTCTCAATTTTCCCAGCTATCTTTAGCCTTTTGTAATCGTTCTCAATTTTCTCAGTTCTTTTTCAGCTTTTTCAATTCACTGAATACAACATCATTGACAACTTTGATATAAGTACCTTTCATACCAGATGAACGAGATTCAATGACACCTGCACTTTCAAATTTACGAAGAGCATTTACAATAACCGAACGCGTAATTCCTACCCGGTCAGCAATTTTACTTGCTACTAAAATACCTTCGTTCCCATCTAATTCTTCGAAAATATGCTGAATTGCTTCTAATTCTGAGAAAGAAAGCGTATTGATCGCAGATTTTACAATATTGATTTTCCGCAATTCTTCTGCATTTTCTTCATTCACAGAACGCATCATCTCTAAACCAACTACTGTAGTTCCGTACTCACTTAAAATAATATCATCAATTGTATATTGTTCATTGCATTTATAAATAAACAATGTACCAAGACGTTCGCCTGCAATGTCAATCGGTGTGATGATAGCCTGATACAGATCTACATTCTGTGTAAATCCAAGATTCGCTAAATTCACATTCTCCTTCGTTGAAAGAATACTCAAGAGCCGTTCATTTAACAGCATATCAATAAAACCGCCAACTTGACCAGCTACTAATTCTTCAATGACAGTAACCCCTTCACTGTATCCAATCCCTAAAACTTTTCCTTTTTTGCTAATGACCAGAATGTTAGATTTTAAAATGTCACTTAACACATCACATATATCATTGAATACGAACTTGGATGAATTATTATTGTGTAACAATTTATTAATCTTCCTGGTTTTATCCAATAACTGAACGCTCACGAATACCTCCTTTATACAAGTAAGGTGCAAATCTATTGATACAAGGAAATGTTACCATTATTTTCGGAAAATTGCAAGCTTTTTTATAAATTCGTACAATTTTTTCATATTTTTTTATAACTATTCTGCCTTGCATGATTTTTTTAATCAAATTTTCCTTTCCAGCGCTCCCAAAATATACTTTCAAAAAACAAAAACAGCTATTCTGCACATTCTTATTTTCATAAGTAAAATACAGGATAGCTGTTTTTATGTTTGTCTGTAAAATTAATTCTGATTCTTCATTTTGCAAAATTTGTCTTGGCGATTCGTTCGAAAAGATTACTCTCGACTTTTTGTTTCACAGAATCTGTCTGGACTATTTACTCGAAAAGATCACTCTCGACTTTTTGTTTCGCAGAATCTGTCTGGACTATTCACTCGAAAAGATCACTCTCGACTTTTTGTTTCGCCAAATCTGTCTGGACTATTCGTTTGAAAGGTTCTCTGTGCCTTCTGCCGAATTCTGATTTTCTGCCTGACGACGGTCTTCTGTATAACCACATGCTGGATCTGCACAACATAATTTGCTGCCCTTTTCCACCATATAACCACCGCATCTTGCACATTTTTTAATGGAAGGCTTCGGCCAGGACATAAAATCACATTCTGGATTGCCTTCGCATCCGTAATAGCGTCTTCCTTTTTTTGTCTTTTTAATCAAAATCTCTTTGCCGCATTTAGGACAAGGAACATGAATCTTTTCAAAGTACGGCTTTGTATTACGACAATCCGGGAATCCAGGACATGCTAAAAACTTGCCATGAGGTCCATATTTGTAAACCATATTTTTGCCGCAATTTTCGCAGATTACATCCGATACTTCATCTTCGATCGTAATATGCTCCAGTTCTTCTTCTCCTTTTTTAACAGCTGCTTCTAAATCCGGATAGAAGTTCCGTACGACCGATTTCCAATCCATACCACCTTCTTCTACCATATCCAAAAGTGTTTCCAGATTTGCTGTAAACTGTACATCTACGATTACATTAAAGGTATCCACCATAATACGATTTACGATTTCGCCTAATTCCGTTACATAAAGAGCTTTTCCTTCCTTTATGATATAGCGGCGCGCTAAAAGTGTCGTAATAATCGGTGCATACGTACTGGGACGTCCAATTCCCAATTCTTCCAAAGTACGAACCAAAGAAGCTTCGGTAAAATGTGCTGCCGGCTGTGTAAAATGCTGTTTTTCTTCTCGACTTTCTTCTGAAAGTACAATACCAGCCTCCAATTTATCACTTAATTTTACGATTTTTTCTTTTTCCTCATCTGCTTCATAAGCCATCTGGAAACCGTTAAATTTAATCCGATTACCTGCTGAGGTAAAGAGATGATCCCCTGCTTTTACCTTTACCGACATCGTTTCATAAACAGCCGGACTCATCTGACTGGCAAGAAAACGATTGTAGATCAATTGGTATAAACGATACTGATCCCGTGAAAGGGAAGCTTTTAACATATCCGGTGTAAAATCTAAATTTGTCGGACGAATTGCTTCGTGCGCATCCTGTACTTTTCCACCTTTTTTATTGCTGCTACGAACTTCTCCCACATATTCCGGTCCAAATTTTTCGGTAATAAACGTCTTTGCTGTCTCTGCTGCTTCTGCTGAAACACGAACAGAGTCTGTTCTCAAATATGTGATTACGCCGACGCTTCCCTGACCTTTAATTTCCACACCTTCATACAACTGCTGCGCTACCCGCATCGTTTTTGAAGTAGAAAAATTCAACATTCGTGATGCATCCTGCTGCATCGTACTCGTTGTAAAAGGATACGGTGCTTTTTTTACACGTTCTCCTCGTTTAATGCTGTCGATCACGTACTCACAATTCTCTAAATCTGCTAAAACAGCATCCAATTCCTGCTTATTCTGAATATCTTCTTTCAGCTTTGCAACAAACGGCTTTCGATCCCCCGGTGCTTTTAAAGCAACTTCCAATGTCCAATATTCTTTTGGAATAAATGCTTCAATTTCTGCTTCCCGATCGCAAATAATACGTAAAGCTGCTGATTGTACACGACCAGCACTTAATCCTCTTTTTACCTTTTTCCAAAGGAGCGGGCTGATCATATAGCCAACCATACGGTCTAACATACGACGGCACTGCTGCGCATTCACCAGATCCATATCAATATCACGCGGATTTTTCAAAGATGCTTTGACTGCATTTTTAGTAATCTCATTGAATGTAATTCTCTGTACTTTTTTGTCTTCTAATTTTAGGGCATGAAATAAATGCCAACTGATGGCTTCTCCTTCACGATCCGGGTCAGTTGCCAGATAAATCTTATCAACTTTTTTTACCTTTTTTCGTAAACCTGCTAACAATTCACCTTTTCCACGTATCGTAATATATTTCGGTTCAAAGTCATGCTCTGCATCAAATCCCAGCTGACTTTTCGGAAGATCTCTTACATGTCCATTCGACGCTTCCACTTCATAATTCGCACCAAGAAACTTTTTGATCGTCTTTACCTTGGCAGGCGACTCCACGATAACCAGATATTTTGCCATGAATACCTTACCCCTATCTGAATTTTAATGCATAATAATTTTTCGACGTTTCCTTAACCAGCCCTTTCATCATAAGCTGCATCAGAATACTGACCGTTTCCTGCATGGAAAATCCAGTCCGATCGATAATTATACTGAGATGCGTTGGGCTAAAATCCAGACAACTATACACCTTTTCTTCTGACAAGGCAAGAAGAATTTTATTTTTTTTACATTTTGGCTCATAACTGACTTGATTTGAAAAATGTTTTTCAGCAAATTCTACCGGGTCAGTTATGATTCCAGCACCTTGATTGATCAATTCATTGCACCCACGGCTAAGAGAATCCGTAACTCTCCCTGGAACCACATAGACATCGCGCCCCTGTTCTAATGCCTGGTCTGCGGTGATCAGCGATCCACTTCGGAAACGAGCTTCTACTACGATCACAAGATCTGCCAATCCACTTATAATCCGATTGCGCATCGGAAAATTTGAAGCAAACGGTGCAGTTCCCACTGCAAATTCAGACAAAGCTCCACCACTTCCCGGTACAGCTGTTAATTGCCGATAAATATCCTGATTGGTTCTCGGATAACAAACATCGACTCCACTTCCCAACACCGCATAGGTCTTTCCGCCTGCCTTTAAAGCACCTCTATGAGCTGCTCCATCAATCCCCAGCGCCATCCCGCTGATAATCTGTACCCCTCTCCTGGCAAGTTCCAGGGCAAGTGCAAATGCCATCTCCTCCCCATAATGACTGCAGTTTCGTGCTCCTACAATCGCAGCAGCAGGACGCATAGATGCTTCCTTCGGTAATTCTCCACGAAGATATAACCCCTGAGGCATATCGTATAATGTTCTCAATCGCTCCGGATAACAACGATCATCCGGTGTGATAAACCGTATGCCTTCTTCTCTTAATTTATGATACGATTTTACTGCATCTTCTTCATTCTTTTTCGCTTCCAGAAGAATCTTAAAATCTTCCTCTCCAAACAACTTTCTCTCGCTGGATAATTCCTCCATTGCCTTTTTTAAGGAGTCTTCTGTACTGCCCCAAACTTCCTGCGCACTGCCAAAATATTCCAGCAATTTCGCAATCTTTCGTGCTCCAAACCTTGGAATATTGCATAACCAATAACGATATTCCCTTTCTGTTTTTTCCCTGTTCCCCGTTGTCAACTTCTTCTGCCTTTCTGCAGCTGCATCTCTAACCTAACATGTGTTTCATTAAAAGTCAATAGATATTTTATAAAAACTAATGTTTTAATAATTATAAAATGATTTTTATTTTTTCTCATGTATATTGACAAATGCTGTTCGCTGTGTTATATTCGACGATATTTATATACGCATTTTTATATTCTATTTCTATTTTTTACCCGTTTAATTCTCTTGTACTTACCTTGTATTACTATACTATCTTATATTTTACTATATCTTATTTTGTTTACTTTGCTTTGTTCTATTCTATTTTGCTATACCTTGCTTTTGCTTACTTTGCTTTGTCTTATTATATTTTGCTATACCTTGCTTTAGTTTACTTTACTTTGCTTTGTTCTATTCTATTTTGCTTTAAGATGATTCGATCATTGTTCAGAAAGGATTCGTAAGTAAGAAAGAAGGGAGAGCTTTCATCACAATTTGTGCCGCTAACCCAAATGCGGCAGAATGGAGATTTTTATGTTTGGAAAAGTTTACAGTGTTACACTTCATGGTATTGACGGTTTTTTAGTTCAGGTGGAATCCGATATTACAGACGGACTTCCTTCTTTTGATATGGTAGGAATTCCAGGTTCTGAGGTAAAAGAGGCGCGAGAACGGGTTCGCACAGCCTTCCGTAACAGCAATATTTTTTTGCCGCCAAAAAAAATCACCGTAAATCTATCACCTGCTGATATTCGCAAGCGCGGAGCAGGTTTTGATCTTCCCATTGCAGTTTCGCTTTTAGCTGCTGCTGAACTATTTCCTGCCGATTTTCAGGAATTTCTTTGTACCAAAAGTCTATTTTGCGGAGAATTGAGCCTTGATGGAAGTATTTGTGGGGTACACGGTATTTTATCTGCTGTTCTATGCGCTCGCGAACATGGACTGCAATTCTGCTTTGTCCCTGCTGATAACGCAGCAGAAGCAGCTTGTATCGACGGAATTTCCATTATTCCCGTTCATTCCTTGACGGAATTGATTCAAATTTTACAAAACCCATCCAACCTGGAGGATGCCATTATTCCGACTATTCCATGGAGTTCGAATTTCGAAACATATACGCATGATTTTAAAGATATCCATGGACAACATTCTGCCAGAAGAGCTGTTGAAGTTGCCGTTGCCGGTATGCACAATATTTTATTTTCTGGTCCTCCTGGAAGCGGAAAAAGTATGCTCGCCCGATGCATTCCTTCTATCATGCCGCCTTTAACCTATGAAGAAAGCCTGGAACTTACCCGGATTCATAGTGTCTGCGGATTATTAGAACCTGGTGCTGGTCTGCTGCATACAAGACCATTTCGCTCCCCACACCACACGATCAGTACTTCTGCATTAGCCGGTGGCGGGATTTATCCAATTCCCGGAGAGATTTCTTTAGCCGATCGAGGTGTTCTTTTTCTAGATGAACTCCCCGAATATTCCGCCAAATCCCTGGAAGTACTGCGTCAGCCTATGGAAGATCAGAAAGTTTTTATTTCTCGCTTAAATGGACGCTATGAATTTCCTGCTCATACCATGATTGCCGCTGCGATGAATCCTTGTCGATGCGGTTATTATCCGGACACCAGTCGCTGTACCTGCACCCAATGGGATGTTCAAAAATATCTAAGTCGCATCAGCGGTCCCCTTCTGGATCGAATCGATATTGCCATTGAAGTTCTGCCGCTTCCTAAAGAAGATTTGCGTTCCACTTCTCGTTCTTCCTCTGGCAACGAATCTTCCGCTTCTATTCGTGAGCGTATTTTATCCGCACATCAAATCCAGCAGGAACGCTACAAAAATTGCGAAATTTATTTTAATGCGCAAATGACATCATCGATGACAGATGATTACTGTACGCTGGACGCAGAAGCAGATGATTTTTTAGATAGTTGCCTTTCACAGCAAAAATTAACCACACGCAGTTATTATAAACTGCTGAAAACGGCCAGAACGATTGCTGATTTAGAAGGAAGCGCACAAATTCAAAAACAACATTTAGCAGAAGCATTCTGTTATCGAACTGGCACATACTTAAATCACTAACTGATACGAATCCAAATTCCGATAAATCCTTTCGCTCACAGAAAGCACGTAGCTCCTACTTCTAATGAAAAGTCCCAAGTTCCTACTTTTACTGGAAACCACCGAACTCTTCCCGAAAAATACTGAACTCCTACTTTTACTGGAAACTACCAAGCTCCTACTCCTACCGAAAATCACCGAACTCTTACTTCTACCGAAAACCACTGAACTCCTAATCCTATCGAAAACCACCGAACTAAATTATGAAATGTTTCCTCCTGCTGCCAGCTGGACTTGATCCTTAATTTATTGAAAACTGTATATTATCAAACCTATACAAAAAGCCGTATCATAAACTGTATTCCAGTTTATGATACGGCTTCTTTCCGTTACATCACAAAATAAAATGTTATATCAAACTATACAACTATTATGAATTATTCTTCTTCGTCATCCTGCTGTGCAGGTGCTTCAATTGCTTTCATGCTCAGGCTGATCTTGTTGTTTTCTTCGTTGAAGTCTACAACTTTAGCTTCGATTTCCTGATCTTTTACCAGAACATCTGCGGGTCTTTCAACATGTGCTCTGGAAATCTGAGAAACGTGCAGCAGAGCATCTACGCCGGGTTCCAGTTCAACAAATGCACCGAAATCAGTCATACGAGCTACGCGGCCTGTTACAATTGTTCCAACAGCATATTTTTCTGCTGCTGTTAACCAAGGATTCTTGTCTTCAAATTTAAGGCTGAGTGCAATCTTAGTTCCGTTGATTTCTTTGATGAAAGAAGTTACTTCATCACCTACAGCGAAAATCTTCTTCGGATTTTCAACACGGCCCCATGACATTTCAGAAATATGAAGCAGACCGTCTGCACCACCTAAATCGATGAATGCACCAAAATCGGTAACGTTCTTAACAGTACCAGTTACAGTCATACCTACTTCAATTTTTTCGAACAGTGCTTTCTGCAGTTCTTTTTTCTTAGCTACCAGCAGACGTTTGCGGTCGCCGATGATTCTTCTCTGTCTGGGTTTGAAATCAGTAATCACAAATTCAATTTCCTGTCCTTCGTATTTGGAAAGGTCTTTTTCATAAGTATCGGATACAAGACTTGCAGGAATAAATACTCTTGTGCCTTCTACAGTTACACTTAAGCCGCCTTTGTCGATTCTGGTAACAGGAGCAGTAAGAACTTCCTGATTTTCAAAAGCTTCTTCCAGTCTCTTGTTTCCTTTTTCTGCAGCCAGTCTCTTATAAGATAAAAGTACCTGGCCTTCGCCATCGTTAACTTTTACGACTTTTGCTTCCATTTCGTCATCAATCTGAACCATGGTGGTAAGATCTGCATTGGAGTCATTAGTATATTCGCTTCTGCTAATAATACCGTCTGACTTGTAACCGATATTCAGAACGATTTCATCCTCCTTAACAGCTATAACTTTTCCGCTAACAACCTCCCCGGTGCGGATTGTTTTTACAGAACCTTCTAATAATTCTTCAAAAGTTTGTTCTGACATGTAATTGAACCTCCTCAATAATATGCTTGGGCGTTGACGCCCCTGCTGTAATACCTACGGTGCAAACAGTTTGAAAATTCTGAGCTGATAAGTCTTTAAGCGTCTGTATATAATAGGTGTTTCCACATTCATTTTTACAGATTTCGTAAAGCTTCTGCGTATTGGAGCTGTTCTTGCCACCAATCACAATCATAGCATCTACGGATGAAGCAATTTCACGTGCTTCCGCCTGACGTTCCTGAGTTGCATTGCAGATAGTATTCACAATATATAGATTATAGCAAATCTTCTTTAAAATCGCAACTAGATATTTAAATTTTAACAAATTAAAAGTTGTTTGGGATACAACCGTAACGTTTCTTCCCTCTGGAAGCTTCAGTTTTTCAATTTCTTCCTCTGTTGAAATTACTGCATGTTCTCCGTGGCACCATCCGCAAATCCCCTGTACCTCCGGATGTTCTTTACTTCCAATGATTATAATATAATCACCTTTGTCCGATGCTTCTTTTACGATCTTATGAATTTTTTTCACAAACGGACAGGTCGCATCCACCAGATTTAATCCTTGCTTTTGCGCAATCTGATAAATATGCTCTCCCACACCATGAGAACGGATGATCAAAGTCCCTGTTTGAAGATTCTGCAATTCTTCCTCAGAAGCGATCATCAAAACGCCCTTTTTTTCCAGATCAGCCGTTACTTCTTCGTTGTGAATGATCGGTCCAAAGGTATAGATTGGCAGCTGCTCTGATTTTTCAGTCTGCTCATAAACAGTTTCGACTGCTCGTTTTACCCCAAAGCAAAATCCCGCTGTTTTTGCTAATTTTACTTCCAAATTTCTCACATTCCTTTTCTTATATTTATTTTATGACTCGAATTCGTTTTACACACTTCTTCTGGTGAGCACCAATATTCATGTTACACAGTTCTCCTAGTTACTCACCAGGATTCGTTCTACACAATTCTTCCAGTTACTTACCAGGATTCGTTTCACACAATTCTTCTGGCTGCTCACCAGCATTCGTTTTACACAATTTTTTTAGTTACTCACCAGGATTCGTTTCACACAATTCTTCCAGCTGCTCACCAGTATTCGTTTTACACAATTCTTTTAGTTACTCACCAGGATTCGTTTTACACAATTCTTCCAATTACTCACCAGGATTCGTTCTGCACAATTCTTCTGGCCGCTCACCAGCATTCGTTTTACACAATGTTTCTGGTTGCTCACCAATTTTTTTACCAACATAAAAGGTTCTCTGTGTTCTTATTTTTTCGCCAAATCCAAGATCACTTCTACCGTACGTTCAATATCCATATCAGAAGTGTCTACCAGAATCGCATCTTCTGCCTGACATAAAGGCGAAACAGCGCGGTGCATATCATTATAATCCCGCTGTGCTACTTCTTTTTTTACATCCTCAAATACAGCGGAAATACCTTTTTCCTGATATTCTTTACATCTTCGCTCTGCGCGCACTTCCACACTGGCTGTCAAATAAATTTTAACATCGGCATTTGGAAGTACAACGGTACCAATATCGCGGCCGTCCATTACTACATCACTGGTTTTTGCTAATTCTTTCTGCAATTCTACTAATTTTACACGTACTGCCGGAACAGCTGCGCAGGCCGATGCCATATTTCCCGCTTCTTTTGTTCGAATGATCTGACTGACATTTTCTCCATTCAGCCAAATCTGCTGTACACCTTCTTCGTAAGTCAGCTTGATTTCAACTGCACGACAAGCTTCCTTTACAGCTGTTTCATTTTCCAGATCGGTATGATTTCTAGTAAAATAAACACCCATTGCACGGTACATTGCACCGGTATCGATATAAATAAAATTCAATTTTTCTGCCACTTTTCTAGCAATCGTACTTTTGCCAGCCCCAGCAGGTCCATCAATTGCAATATTAAATCCCATCGTCGTTTCCTCTTGCTTTCATCTTTTTATTTTTATTTTAGAATTAAATT
>CAZTHP010000088.1:0-2567 GCA_964613155.1 uncultured Lachnospiraceae bacterium
GCTACCTTAACCCACCGTATAAAGCCAGTGGGATTGCGGTAGCCACCTTTTCAAATTTTCTTTTAAACGTTCAATTCTCTTTCGTATTTGTCTTCCTGCCTTGTGAACTAGTTTCGGAAAAATGATGATATATTTTGCTGTCTCTGCTTTAGGAAATGGGTTGCAGCAAAATACTGGTATGAATATTCGGTAATTTCTGAATTCGTTCATTGAGCTCTTGCTCTGCATTTCCATCTAATTCAATGGTCATAACCGCTAATCCACCTTTTTTCTGGCGTGAAAGTCGGAAATTGCAAATATTTGCGCCGGCACTGGCAGCAACTTCCGTAACGGCTGCAATCGTACCAGGTACATCTTGATGCAAAACAATCAAGGTCATTTTCTGCCCTGTAATATGAACGGCCATTCCATTTACTTCTGTAACCAGAATATTTCCACCGCCAATACTGCTGCCAAGCAAAGAAACTTGTTGTCCCTGCGCATCGGTCAAAGTAATATGTGCAGTATTCGGATGAGCTTCTTCAATTTCACCAGTTGTGATCGTTACAGCAAGCCCTTGTTCTTCGGCAATTTCTGGAGCGTGACGGATTCTGGAATCATTCGTTTCCATTCCTAGAATACCCGCAATCAAAGCTTTATCGGTTCCGTGACCTTTGTAGGTTTTTGCAAACGAACCGTGCAGCAGGATTTCTGCACGAACGGGTTCTGTGCCAAGCAGTTTTCGTGTAATTCTTCCAATACGGGCAGCACCTGCTGTATGGGAACTGGACGGACCGATCATGACGGGTCCTAAAATATCAAATACATTCATCGTAGAACTCCCTTTATAATATAATAAGAATGATAAAATCTTAATACATAAAATCCCGTTTACAAGGTAGAAGGAGCTTTGTTACATAGCGAAAGCCAGGAGTACGACCCCTTTGATTGAAATACTACCTCAAAAAATGGTATATTGGAAAGATTTTCGTCATAGACGCGTTCTATTATAACGGAAAAGAAGTATTTCGAAAAGATAAAATTGCAGTAAAATTCAGCCAAAATTCAATATCCAAAATCGAATAATAATATCGCAGTACAAAGCATAGAAAAAACTTATGAATCTGTATTCTGTGAATCTATATTCTGTATTTAAAAGGGTTCTATTTTTTCTATTGGAAATGCAAAAACAAATAAAAACAGATCAAAGACAAATGACATAAGGGAACGAAAGGCAAGGAAATGTTCAAGCAGTCCAAGCAGTAAGGAAATGGACTGTTTTACAAGGAAAGCAATACAGCAAAACGAAACAATAAAACAATTGCAAAAATGTGAGAACAAAATTTCTCCCAAAATTTCTCAGCCCCAATTTTGTTCAAATTCAACACTTGCTTTTCAAAAATATCTGTGTTATAATCCGTTTTCGAAAATTGAAAAAACGTTGTAATCGTTAGATGTAAATCCAGCAACAATATATGCGTGTGATCTAAAGCAGCTTGTCTGTCAAGATTACACGCTTTTTTTACGCAAGTAGCGATGAAAATGCGGTACTTGCACAAGCATTTGAGAAGCACCGCGATAACTTGAGAAACTCACAGCGCGTGTTTCTCATAGTTGTCGAAGGAAAGGATTGAACAATATGAACAAAAACGAAATTGCAACCACGAATAAGATGGCCGTAATGCCGGTCAACAAGCTGATGCTTAATATGGGAATTCCCATGATCATTTCCATGATGCTGCAGGCAGTTTATAATATCGTAGACAGTGCTTTTGTGGCAAATATGGAAGGAACAGGAGAGTTAGCGCTGAATGCTTTGACGTTGGCTTTTCCTGTCCAGATGCTGATGGTAGCGATTGGGATTGGTACGGGTGTCGGGGTAAATGCCTTGCTTTCTAAAAGTATGGGACAGGGCGATTTAAAGAAAGCTTGTCAAGCTGCTGGAAATGGTGTTTTTTTAATGACCGTTATCTATGCCGTCTTTTTACTATTCGGCTTATTGGGAACCGACCTTTATATTGCCTCGCAAACACAGAACCCGATAATCGCTGAAATGGCTTCGGATTATTTACAGATCTGCTGCGGCTGGTCCTTTGGAATCCTGTATTTCTCTCTTTATGAAAAGGTACTGCAGGCAACTGGAAAGAGTCTATATTCCACAATCGCACAGATTGCAGGTGCTGTTATCAATATCATTTTAGATCCGATTCTGATCTACGGTTGGTTTGGCTTTCCGGCAATGGGAGTAAAGGGAGCTGCTTATGCAACCATTATCGGACAGATTGCGTCTGCGGGATTGGGATTTTTCTTTCATTTAAAAGTCAATCGCGAAATCCAGAATCGTCTCTCAGATCTCAAGCCGTCAAAAGGCATTATTAAAGGAATCTATTCCATTGGTTTTGCCGCGATCATCGCACAGGCACTTATGTCGGTCATGACTTACTTGTTAAATGTTTTATTCGTCCGCATAGGTGAAAATGTTGTAACCGCATATGGTTTATACTATAAGATTCAGCAGTTTATTTTATTTGCTGCTTTTGGCCTGCGAGATGCAATTACACCGATTGTTTCCTTTAATCACGGTTTCG
>CAZTHP010000088.1:2577-10290 GCA_964613155.1 uncultured Lachnospiraceae bacterium
AGCAAAAAACGTGTACAGGACGGTATTAAATATGGTATGATGTATACATTGGGGATTATGTTGATTGGTTTTATAGGACTTGAAATTTTTGCAGCTCCTTTTGCAGGTATTTTTGGATTATCCGGCGAAACGAAAGAACTGTGTATTCAGGCAATGCGTATTGTTTCGATCAGTTATCTATTTGCCGGTGCCAATATTGCATTCCAGGGAATTTTCCAGGCGTTAGACAGCGGAGTAGAGTCTTTGATTATTTCTGTTTGCAGACAGTTTTTATTTGTCATTCCGACCGCATATGGATTTGTAGAACTGATTCGAGCAGGAATCTGCCAAACCGGCGTGGTATGGACAACTTTTATCATTGCAGAAGGATTATCCGTAATCGTATCCATTTTCTTTATGAAAAAAGTTGCGCATCATAAAATTTCTGTTATGAATTAGAGAATTTTGTTGTAAAATTAGATGATGAACCAAGTAATTCTTTGAAGTTTTCAATTTTCAAATTTCAAAAATGTAAACCAAGAGAGCTTCCAAGAAATTAGAAACGGTTTGAATGATTGGTTACTCCTATAAAATGTAGGAAGTTGCAGCTGTAATCCCCGCAATCTCACGGGTTTTCATTTGACTTTTCAAATGATACAATAAAGGAAATTAATTTCAAAAGGGGAAGGAATATTATGGCAGTAGATTTTAACGAATTAAAAGAATTAGCGTTTGAATGCGGTTTTTCACATGTAGGAGATCTGGATGCGGATACGATTCAGGTAAGACCGGAAGTGCGCAGTGCATGTGCTGTAAACAAATGTCAGGCTTATGGAAAAAACTGGGTCTGTCCTCCGGCCTGCGGAACACTGGAGGAATGCGGTGAACGGATTCACCAATACAAAAAAGGCTTGATTCTTCAGACAACAGGAGAACTGGAAGATAGTTTTGACCTGGAAGGAATGGAAGAATTAGGAGAGAAGCATTCGAAAACATTTGACAAGTTTGCAGATCTGGTCAGAAAACAGTATCCGAATGCATTGATTTTGGGAGATGGTGCCTGCAAACGCTGCAAAACCTGCACTTACCCCGATGCACCTTGTCGTTTTCCGGAACGTCAATCTTCTGCAATGGAAGCTTATGGCATGGTTGTCAGTGAAGTATGTCAGCTGAATCAGATTCCTTATTATTATGGACCTGGCACTTTGACCTTAGTCGGCTGTATTTTAGTAGAGTAGGAAAAATCAGAATAAGAACATATATTCTATCTATGTGTCATAGGATTTTCCGACAGATTTTCCAATGGATTCGGATTGAATGATAGAAAATCAAAAAAGGCTGAAAAAGCAGGGAATGAACCTTGCTTTTCCAGCCCTTTTTATTTTTCTTTATGAAATCATTCTGCAAGCGCTGCACATTACATCAACGCGTTTGCATCCTTTACTTTCAATTCTTTTGCTTGGCTGTCAGAATCGGATAGAGGATCGTAATCACAATTGCGCCGATTAAGGTGATGAAAAAAGTTGAGGTAATCTGATCGGTTCCCAAAAGATTCATCATTCCAGTTGCTGCATAAGTAGAGAAAAATCCGCCGATTGCATAGGCAGCAGTTGCAATACCGATTGCATCATCAATACGAGTAGGCGCTAAAGCAGCACCATGTCCATAGGAAAAGGCGAGTGCGATTCCGTATGCACCACCTGAGAAAAACATCGCCACAAAGGTAAGATATAAATTTGCTTGAAAATACAGGATTGCAAACGATACGATCAACATAATACTGCTGAGTGTTAAAAGATGTTTCTTAAGTTTGCTATATAAACCTCCAAATAAGAAGGAAAATACCATACTGCCTAGTGTACAGGAAGCGCTTACCATACCCGCAGTTGTGGTGTTTCCAAGGCCATGTTCGGCAATATAGGTGGAGGAAAAATTTGCTACAATATTGAAGCATAAGGTAATCAATGCCACGATGATAATCGTAATCCAAAATTGAAAGCTGTAAGGCTCTTTCTTGGCAGCGAAAGCTTCTGTGCCAGAATCCTGGTTCTGATTTTGTTCCTGTTTCGGATCCATATGCGGAAGAAATAAGAGAAATAAGATTACCATCGGAATGGCGATATAATAGTAACGATATGCACCTTTCCAGTCAGAAGCTGCCAATACACCAGAAGATAAACTGGCGATGGTGCCGAAAATAGACATGCCGCCATTGAAGATGCCTGTCATCCAATTCCGTTTTTCTTCATCGACATAAATATCAGCAATCAAAGTAACTGCAGACACATTGATCAGGGCAATGGCGATTCCGTAGAGCGTACGCATGGTCATTATATAGTAAATATTATCAATTGCGACACCAAAGATCGATGAGACAGCAAATAATAGACCACCAAACAGCATGATTGTTTTTTTAGAAAAATATCGGAATAACTTACTGGCACATAACGATACTAAAAAAATAACAAACAAGGGACCGGATACGATATAGTTCACCAGACCAATCTGTTCCGGAAAAGATGCATAGATATTGGCAATAATCGGATAAATCGCATTATCACCCATGACTGCGATATCTGCACTTAACAGAGCGATGATGCATAAAATTTGTTTTCTTTTTGTAAATTCCATTTTGACACTCCTCATGATTTTTTATTTCTTATGATCTCGTAGTTTGATTCATTTTTTGGTTTCCCAAAAGATACTTTCTTCGTTTGGGAAATTTGGCTAAAGCCTTGTAGTCGGAAAAGATAGAACTGCCGGCTCTAATCCAGAAAGCACTATCGATTGATACACAAGCGAGCCGCCTCATAACAATATTTTCGAAAATCGATGGACCGTGTTTCCGGCATAACGTCAATAAAGTTTAAGGCAACTTTCCCACTAGAGCCATATTCTTCACAGATTCGGTCGACGTATTGTTTGGCTTGTTCTTCATCTGGATCTTCAATAATGATATAGGTATCCCAAAGAAGTTGATCTCCGTATTGTTCGATCATTTCACAAAACTGATCACGGACTGCATCCAACTGAATCTGCCATGCATCTGCACCTGTTGCCAGATAAGCGGGAAGAAGCAGGGAACCGTTGCCACAGCTGTGATGAATAAAATACATATTTAAACTGTGACAATAATCTACAAGCTCTTTCAAACGAGGAACGATAAGCTTCATAACCGTATCCAGTGAGAAAAATGGTGCATATTGCGCAGACCAATCATCGTGAAACAGGATAACATCACATCTTAAATCGTCATGATAGTGCTGCATCACTTGCTTATTATATAAGAGCAATGCATCCATAAAAGCTTCCACTTCTTCTGAATCCTCGATCAGCGATGTGGCTGCATTTTCAAATCCCATCACAGCAATCAGCCGTTCAAAGAATCCTGTGATCATAATTCCTTTGCGCATCCGATCTGGATCCAGATTTTTATAGATTCGGGCTTCTGCTTTCCAATCCCAACTTTCTACATCCGGCCATTCCATTTCCCGCCACTGGCTGATATCAGATAAGATTCGACACTCAGGGTCAACAAAAGAGGGGAGCATCGGATTATTCGTAACAGGAATCCAACGGACCCCAAAGGAATCAATCCCTCCTTCGTATTTACAGGCGAAACAGTCTGGCACACATTCCGGATAAATGATATTGTAGTCCGCTTCGGGATTGGGTACCCAGCACAAAGGTTCGTGTTCAAAAAAACGCCGCATATTTTCCTTAGGCGTAATCGGAGTGTTTAATTTTTCTACCGGATAAATTGGATCTCCGTAATTTGTACCAACAGACGGATAAATTCCGATAGTTTCTAACTCCCTTTCCTGAAAGGTAAACTGCATTTCAACACCTCCAAAATATTTCGATAAATTTTTGTTAACTCTATCTTAGTATCTTTTGGGCCATCCGAAAATCCGTATAAGTTTACGAAAAGGAAGTCAGTCAAATCCTATAATTTTTCAGGTGAGAGGAGATGTCTTTGTTTTTCATATTCAATCAACCCGATGATAAATTGTAGATAGCAGCAATTTTTATAATTATTGAGTGTCATTCCTAAAATTTTTTCAATTTTTGTAATCCGATAATTAAAAGTACTGCGATGAATAAACAAAATATTTAGTGCTTTGGAAGCGTTCATGCCGCATTGGAGATAAACATACAGCGTTTTGTACATTTCCGTTTGATTTTGCCGATCGTATTCCAGCAGATCTTTCATTTTTGACGTGATATAAAAGGACGAAGAATAGTTTTTCAAACATAGCCGATACACATAGTCCATCGTACAGGTGTTGAAAAACTTCATCGTTTCCTGGGAGCCCCGTATCATTTCCAATGCTTCTTTGGCTTGTTGATAATAGAGGTACAAATCTGCAAAATCGTGAAACAAATCGCTGCATCCAGCGGCATAATGTTCTACTTGTACGAAAATCTGCAGGCGCGCAATTTGTTGTTTATGAGCGTGTTCACTCTCTTTATGAAAGAGTGCAAAGATACAGTCATCTAAGACCAACGGGTAGAAATCTGTTATAATGTTGCTGAGATAGAGTGCATGGCTTGGAAGATGATTATATTTATGAGCCTCCCGCGAGCGCAGGATCACACATTGATAGCAGTCATAACGTTTCCAATTTTGCTGCGTAAGATACTGTTCCATATCGTCACTGTAATTTTGTGTTTGATGGATCAGATCTAAAATAATCTTTTCCAACAGAGTTGAATTAACCAAAACCGCCGAATTGGTATGATCTACCAATTCCATTAATTGCTTGGCTGCATATTGAATCAGAGAATAGTGCATCGATTGAATCGGGCGATAAACATCGGATACAAAAATACGTCCGACATAACGATCTTCGACAAAAAGATTTGCATATAAATACTGATTTCCGTAGATTCCATTGGCAACCACCTGCGGTTCCCGGTTTACAAACATTTCCATTGCATTGTCCAGAGAATAAATTACCTGCAGCTCGTCAATCGGCGGATAGGAATTGTCGTAAAAATTTTCATAGTACTCCAGGTTTTCAGGTCGTTCATGATCGTAAACTCGGAATAAATAACGATCTCCTACATTTAACAGTTCTACTGGGTTTTGAAATTGTTCATATAAGATGGTTCCTATTTTTTCAAAATCTTTTTCTTTATCGATGACATGATGAAAACGCATTTCCCACAGTTGATAATCACAAAAGATCTGCTGGATTTCATTGAATAATTCCGGTAATGGTGTTGCGGGATTGACGCATACGATATCGCAGTCTGACTGTAGGTAGAACTCTGGAAGCATCCCAATCGACAAGATAGAGCAGTGCCCCTGGAAAATTGGAGTTTCTGGTACAGCAGCAGCCTCCAGGATGTAAAGATAAGATTCTTTGAATCGATTTTTCCGATCATGCAGTACGGGATATTGCAGGGGAAATTGATAGAGAGTAGAAATATTGCGATAAATGATGCGGTCTGGATTCATTTTTCCAGCGATCAAATTTAAATTCAGTTTCAAAAAAGCCTCCGTATTTTACGTGTATGAAATATAGGTAACGTTTTTATGTTAACATAATTTAATTTTCTTGTACATCCATGAAAAGTGTTCAAAACGAGATTGGGGGTTTAAAACAATTCTGCGGATAGTATTCTCCTAAAAAGCGTGTTAAGTTTTATGCAACGAATCAAAAGATTCTTGAATCGTAAAAATTCAAAAAATACAAAAACAACACACTAATAGGAAGGAGATTGATCTATTATGAATCACAAAATTCACTATCAAGTATTGAACGAACAGCAGTGTGAAAAAATCGCAGAATCTGCATACCGTATTCTCGAAAATACCGGATGTATGATTCACAATGCAAAAGCAAGAGAAATTTTGGAAAAAGCAGGATGTACGGTAGAAGATGAGCTGGTTAAAATTCCCGTTTCTTTAACAAAATGGGCGGTTTCCAAAGCTCCCTCTACGGTTACGATCTATGATCGGGACGGAGAACCGAGTATGTTCCTGGAACCGGGAAATGTTTATTATGGACCGGCCATTACGCTGACTAAAATAGAAGATCGTAAAAAGGGTGTTCAGCGCGCAAGTATCAAACAAGACTCTATAAATGCAGCAATTTTGCTGGATTCCCTGGAAAATATCTCCTGGGTAAGTGCTTGTACCTCGGCAGCAGATGTTTCAGCTTCTTATGAAGACGTAGCAGAAGTTCATGCGATTCTTCCTAATACCAGAAAGCCGATCATGTATTGGGCGCAGAACTGCGAAAATTTGGAATACCAATTTGAAATGTTTGAAGCAGTTGCTGGCAGTGCTGACGCATTAAAAGAAAAACCGTTTATGATCAATCTGGTTTGCCCGATGGATCCCCTGATTCATACAGAAGATGGTATGGCACAGCTGATTTATTTGGCAGAAAAACAAGCACCCGCAGTTTATATTGCCGGAATCGGCTTTGGCTTAAGCGGTCCCATCACACTGGCAGGCGCGATCGCCCTCGGACTTGCGGATACCTTAGCAGGACTGGTAGTCAGCCAGCTGGTTCATCCCGGAACACCGTTTATCGCAAGTAAGTTCAATGATAACATCGATATGCGCACGATGAATGTCAGCCATTCAAAACCGGAAATGCTCACAGCATTAAGTGCAACAGCCGATATTTTCCGTTATATGGAACTCCCGTTTTGTTCTAATTTCGGCGGAACAGACTGCGGTAAATTTGATCAAGTTGCAGCATTTGATAAAGGAATCCAGTGGTATACCGCTATGTTATCTGGAACAAACATGAATTTTGGTATGGGTTCATATGAAAGCGGAGCATATGCCAAATTTGCAGATTTCATCTATGGAAACGAAATTATTGGATTTATCAAGAAAATGACCGCAGTATTTGAAATTTCAGAAGAAACATTAGCAGAAGACGTTATTCAGGAAGTAGGTCCCGGCGGTGTATTCTTTAGTGAAGAACATACTTTGGATCATTTGCATGACTTCTGGGAACCCGATCTGTTCCAGGCAAGAAGCAGCGCACAATGGGAAGAATCCGGTAAACGAGACTTGGAAGATATTTTCCATCAGCGTGCAGAAGAAATCATAGCAGCAGGCTCAAAACATCCACTGAATCCTGAAATCGTAAAGAAATTAGATGAGATTATGGCCAAGGTGGAAAAACACTAGATTCAAAAATTTAAAAAACTGACAAATACAAAGCACAGCTTTAAACGAAAAATGCGATAAAAGGTTATAAACTCAAACTTCGCACATTAAAATATGCCTATGCACCTTAAAAATTCAATGAAAACTGGCATAAAAATAGCACAAAACCATCTGGTTTTGGTATAATTAAGTTATCTAGAAACAATTACAAACGCCACTTAGGATCTGAACACTGATAACTGAATAACTGCCAGATATTGAATTTTCAAAGTGCATAGTTGAAATTTATGTGCGAAGTTTGAGTTTCAAAGAAGAAAAGGGGGTGTTTCCGATGGAGAAATAGCAACTATACTGCATATTTTTTAATAACGATTTAAGTATTAAAAGAGCTTAACCAGAATGGATGTTATTATGCAAAAATCAAACAAACATATTATTTCTTTAATACTCTGTATGATAATTTGTATAAATTTTAATATACCAGTCTTTGCAAACGAAAATCAGAAAAATACTTCTGATGGAATTGAATGGATCAATATTACAAACCCTATTTTTATATCCTCAGGATTGGAGAGAGAGTTAAGAGTAGTAAGCAG
>CAZTHP010000089.1:0-10221 GCA_964613155.1 uncultured Lachnospiraceae bacterium
AGAAAGCATGCTTCTACCCTATGGTTTCCAACAGCCGTATTCTGGTCGTAAATAAGAGAATCGGCGGAGTAGAAGAAGCTGGTCTGGTTCCTGTTTACACATTTGAAGATACATCCAAGCTGACGATCAGCAAATAAGATACAAAGATTTGGCTGTGCTGAATGGCTGTATCGTTTGATTGCTTCGGCAAATGAAATGAGTGAGATTCGGGGCCTGTTTGAAGAAAACAGGTCCTGTTTTATTTATGCGAGTAGCGATGAAAATGCTGTGCTTGCACAAGCATTTGAGAAGCACCGCGATAACTTGAGAAACTCGCAGCGCGTCTTTCTCATAGTTTATGCGAGCAAGCACCACAAAGAGTGACTTTCTCGTTGGGAAAGGATGAAAACAAGGAGAACATTATGGCAAAGTACATTATTAAGAGAATCCTGACTGCGATCCCGATGGTTTTGATCATTACGATTCTATGTTTTGGGTTGATCAATCTGGCTCCTTATGATGCCATTGATGCAATGACAACCCCCAATATGCCACCTGAAACAGTGGAATTGATCAAAGTCAAATATGGTTACGATCAGCCAGTTTATGTGCAGTATATCCGTTGGCTGGATGGACTGTTGAATGGAAATTTTGGTTATTCCATTGTCACACATCAAAGTATTTCCGCAGATCTTGCGGTCCGCATCCCCAATACGATCAAATTGATCCTGCCGGCTTATCTGTTTGCCTATTTGATGGCGATCGTACTGGGACTTTTAGCAGGCTCTCATAAAAATAAATGGGTAGACAAGCTGATCGATGGCTTATCCGCAGTCGGAATCGCCCTGCCTTCTTTTTGGGTTGCAATGCTGCTGATCTATATTCTGGGATATCGTTTGAATCTGCTTCCGATCGTTGGAATGCATACGATTGGAAAAGAAGGTTCCTTCGTTGATTTTCTGCAGCATTATATTATGCCGTTTTTGGTTTTATTTTTAAGCTTTTTGCCGGATGGCGTGCGTTATGTCCGTTCTTCTACGATTACACAATATTCGGAGGACTATGTTATGGTACAGCAGGCATTTGGTGCTTCCAAAACAGAGATCATGTTTAAGCATGTCTGTAAAAATGTCTTGCTGCCGATCATTACCAAGCTGGGGATGGCGCTTCCGATGCTGGTAACCGGTGCGATTATTACGGAAACTATTTTTGGATGGCCGGGTGTAGGTCCCTATTTTGTAAAAGCAATTCAGGGAATGGATTATCCGATTGTCATGACGATCCTGGTCTTATCTTCCACATTGGTAATCTTAGGCAATCTGCTTTCGGATATCTTATACTGTCTGACGGATCCAAGAATTAAAGATTTGGGGTGATCGATGATGAATAAAAAAAGAAATGATCAAAAAAGACGGATTGAAAATGTATACAGTGCGTTAAAGCATGATAAACTGGCAATTGCATCCCTTATTTTTTTGGCGTTTATCATTATTTTATGTGTTACAGCGCCGCTTTTACCGTTAGATCCCAATGCGACTGATGTGCAGAACATGCTGAAACCGCCCTCTTTAGAGCATCCATTTGGAACTGATGAGATTGGACGGGATTATCTGGCGCGCGTTATTTATGGAGGCCGCGTTTCGCTATTAGTAGGATTTCTGGCGATGATCACCTGTGTTTGTGTAGGAGTTGTAGTGGGAACGATCGCTGGATATTGCGGTGGCTTAGTTGACAGCATTTTGATGCGTATCGTTGATGTAATGTCTTCGATTCCGTGGATGGTTCTGGTAACGGTAATCAGCTTGTTTTTAAAACGTGGTTTGAAATCCATTATCATTGTAATTGGGTTCTTTACCTGGATGGAAATTGCCCGTTTGGTGCGGGCAGAAACGCTTTCTTTGAAAGAACGGGAATATGTGATGTATGCGAAATTTGCCGGAGTACCGGGTTATCAGATTATTCTAAAGCATATTATTCCGGCAGTTCTGCCGACGATTATTATTTCTGCTTCTACTGGAATTGCCAATGCGATTATGACCGAATCCTCCTTGAGTTTTTTAGGACTGGGTATTCAGCAGCCGATGGCTTCCTGGGGAAGTTTGCTGCAAAATGCACAGGGCAATATGCAGAATGCCATTTACATGGCGATTTTACCGGGTCTTTTGATCGTGTTAACGATCTTTGCATTTAACAAATTGGGAAATCTGCTCCGTATTTTTGTAGAGCCCAGAGTCATGTCTGGTGAAAAGGCTTAAAAGGGAGGTTTCGATATGGATGAAAAAATGAATATGCAGACGGAGAAACGTCTGTTAACGGTAGAAAATCTAAAGACCACCTTCCAGATTCATAAGACAGCGGTTTCTGCTGTGCGCGGAGCCAGTATTCATGTAGAAGATGGAGATATCCTTGCGGTGGTAGGAGAATCGGGAAGTGGAAAAAGTGTGCTGATGAAGTCCATTATGGGACTTTTACCGGAAAATGCCGAGACAACCGCGGATCAGCTGATTTATATGGGAAAAGATCTGCAGGCGCTTTCGTATGAAGAACGACGTAAGATGCGCGGGCAGGAATTTGCCATGATCTTTCAAGATCCGATGACCGCATTGAATCCGCTGAAAAAAATCGGCACCCATTTAACCGAAGTTTTGATGCGTCACCGTGGTTTGAGTAAAAAAGAGGCAAAACTGGAAGCAGCTGCGGCACTGAGAAAAGTAGGAATTCCTTCACCGGAGAGTCGGATGAATCAGTATCCGCATGAATTTTCCGGTGGTATGCGTCAGCGTGTTTTGATTGCGATGGCGTTGTGCTGCAAACCGAAGCTGCTGATCGCAGATGAACCTACGACGGCGTTGGATGTTACCATTCAGGCGCAGATTTTGGAGCTGTTAAAGCAGCTGCGGGACGAGGAAGGGATGAGCATCGTTCTGATTACGCACGATCTTGGAGTAGTAGCAAGTCTCAGCAATCGGATTTCTGTTATGTATGGCGGTCTGATCATGGAAGAAGGCTTAACGGATGAAATTTTTTATACACCAAGACATCCTTATACCAAGGCACTGCTTCATGCGATTCCGCAGCCGGTAAGCGGCAGCCGGGAACGCTTAGAGGCGATTCCGGGGATGGCACCGTCTTTGATCGATCCACCTGCCGGATGTCCGTTTGCAGAGCGCTGTAAATATGCCTGCGATGTCTGTTGGGAAACGCTTCCTGCTTATCGGCAGTATACGCCGACGCAGCGTGCGATGTGTCTCTTTACCAGCGAAGAATTAGCGCAAAAAGATCAGGAAACCAAGCAAAAATCCGCTGCAGGCGGTCTGGAAAAGGGGAGATGACAAATGGAAGATACAAAGAAACAAGAAACGATTTTGCTGGAAACCAAAGATCTTCAGAAGCATTTCCTGGTAAAGGATTTCTTTGGGCGTAAGCGTCATGCGGTCAAAGCAGTTGATGGGATCAGCTTTCAGATTCATAAAGGGGAAACATTTGGCTTAGTAGGAGAATCGGGCTGCGGAAAATCGACGCTGGGGCGAACCTTGATCCGCATGTACGAGCCGACCGGTGGACAGATCTTTTTCGATGGAGAAGAGATTACGAATCGAAAAGGAGCACAGCTTTTGCCATATCATAAGCGGATGCAGATTATTTTCCAGGATCCCTATTCCGCCTTAGATCCCCATCATAATGTGAGAGAAATCATTTACGAGCCAATGTCTTTGTATCAAAATGCAAAGGAGTCAAAGGCAGATATTGACGAACAGATTGTGGGATTATTGGAAAAAGTAGGGATGAAAGCCGATGATATGTATAAGTATGCGTATGAATTTTCAGGCGGACAGCGTCAGCGTATCGGAATCGCACGAGCGCTGGCCGTTAAACCGGAATTTTTATTATGCGATGAACCTATCTCGGCATTAGACGTTTCCATTCAGGCGCAGGTTGTCAATATGCTGGAAGATCTGCAGCAGGAGCTGGGATTAACCTATCTTTTTGTCGCACATGATCTGTCGATGGTACGTCATATTTCCACGCGGATTGGTGTCATGTACTTGGGAAAAATTGTAGAAATTGCAGAAAGTGATGAACTTTATGAAAATCCGCTTCACCCGTATACCGAAGCACTTTTATCGGCAATTCCGGTAGCGGATCCTCAAACTGCGCGCGCCTCAAAGCGTAAAATTATCGAAGGGGATCTGCCGAGCCCGATGAATGTACCAGGGGGATGCCGCTTCCATACGCGCTGTCCTTATGCGAAACCGGAATGCAGCCAGATGGAGCCGCAGCTGAAAGAAACAGCACCGGGACATTTTACGGCATGTCATTTGCGCTGATTTATTGCAG
This sequence comes from uncultured Lachnospiraceae bacterium, assembly GCA_964613155.1. GTDB lineage: Bacteria > Bacillota > Clostridia > Lachnospirales > Lachnospiraceae > TWA4. The sequence goes on from CAZTHP010000089.1 coordinate 4,318, forward strand.
ATAACGACTGAGAATAAACCTGGAAACCAGGTGGTAGTTTGTAGGCTGGTGTATCTGCTTCCGAAAAGGAAAAGAGATTTTTAAGCAAGCATTTTTAGAAACGCATCGTGGACACGATCGTTCTGGAAATGCTTTTTTTACGCGAGTAGCGATGAAAATGTTGTGCTTGTACAAGCATTTAAGGAGCATCGCGATCACTTGAGAAACTCGCAGCGCATGTTTCTCCTAGCTCCTATATAGACTAATAACAAGAAGAAAAACCGAAAAATGGCGCAAAACAGGGAGAAAATCCCTTGAAAAAATGGTGTATTCCAACATTTCTGATGAGAAAAGCAGGATTTTGCAAATAGTTTGAAAAAAACATAGCAAATTTTCATAAATAACTTGAATTATTCAGAAAATTTTAGTAGAATATACCTATCCGAATTATTCGAAAAATACACCAGATTAGTATATGTTTCGAGAAATTCAAATCTAGTGCGTATTGGAGGTAATAGAATGAACGTTTATGAAACTCAGAATCTTCGTAACGTTGTAGTATTGGGACACGGTGGCGCTGGTAAGACAACCATGGTTGAAGCGATGGCATATGTAGCCGGTGTTACTGCAAGAATGGGTAAAGTGACCGATGGTAATACCATCAGCGATTTCGATAAAGAAGAAATAAAACGCCAGTTTTCCATCGCAGCAAGTGTTGTTCCGATCGAATGGGAAGGTGTCAAGATGAACCTTCTGGATACTCCTGGCTATTTTGATTTTGTAGGTGAAGTAGAAGAAGCCGTCAGCGCAGCAGATGCAGCGATCATCGTAGTGAACGGAAAATCCGGTGTGGAAGTAGGTACACAGAAAGCATGGGATATTTGCGAAAAGCATAACCTTCCTCGTTTATTCTTTGTAACCGGTATGGATGATGATCAGGCCAGCTTTAAGAATGTAGTATTACAGCTGAATGAAAAGTTTGGTCGTAAAGTAGCTCCTTTCTACGTACCGATGCGTGAGAATGAAAAATTTGTTGGTTTCGTCAATCTGGTTAAGATGAAAGGACGTCGTTTCATCGGAGATACCAGTGAATTTGAAGAATGTGATATTCCGGATTATCTGGAACATCATGTATCAGTCAGCCGTGATTCCTTGCTGGAAGCTGTTGCAGAGACCAGTGAAGAATTAATGGAACGTTATTTCGAAGGCGATGAATTTACGTATGAAGAAATTCAGGATGCCTTAAAGACCAATGTAGAAGATGGTGCGATCGTACCGGTTCTGATGGGTTCCGGCAGCAATGCACAGGGTATTAAGATGCTGCTTTATGTAATCCGTAAATACCTGCCTTCACCGGTTGATAAATTTGTTTATGGTAATGATATGGAAACCGGCGAAATGGTTCCGGTTACATATGACAGCAGCAAACATATGAGTGCCCGCGTATTTAAGACGCTGGTAGATCCGTTTATCGGTAAGTATTCCCTGTTTAAGGTTGTAACGGGTACTTTGAAAGCGGATAACGCAATTTATAATATTAATCAAGAAAAAGAAGAAAAGATTTCCCGTTTGTATGTTCTGCGCGGTAAAGAAGCGATTGAAGTTTCAGAACTCTGTGCTGGTGATATCGGTGCAGTTGCCAAAACTTCCTTAGCAACCGGTGATACATTTGCACAGAAAGGTGCACGGGTTGTATATACAAAGTTAGAACTTTCTCAGCCGTATACGTTTATGCGTTACAAAGCGGTAAAGAAGGGTGACGATGACAAGGTTGCCTCTGCTCTGGCCAAATTAATGGATGAAGATAAGACCTTAAAAGCTGTAAATGATGCAGAAAACAGACAGACACTGCTTTATGGTATCGGCGAACAGCAGATTGAAGTAGCTGTCAGCAAGATGGCAGAGCGTTATAAAGTAGAAGTAGAACTGACACGCCCGAAAGTAGCGTTCCGTGAAACAATCCTCAAGAAAGCAACCGTAACAGGAACTCATAAAAAACAGTCCGGCGGTCATGGACAGTATGGTGTTGTTGTGATGGATTTTGAGCCTTTGGGCGACATGGAAAAAACTTACGAATTTGCAGAAAAAGTCGTAGGCGGTGCTGTGCCGAAGAACTTCTTCCCGGCTGTTGAGAAAGGTCTCCAGGAATCTGTTTTGAAAGGACCGTTAGCCGGTTATCCCGTTGTAGGTGTGAAAGCAACTCTGACCGATGGTAAATATCATCCGGTAGATTCTTCTGAAATGGCATTTAAGACAGCAACCATTCTGGCATTCAAAGAAGGCTTCATGAAAGCAACGCCGGTTCTGCTTGAGCCGATCGTAACGTTATCGGTTACAGTTCCGAACAGCTATGCTGGTGATATTATGGGCGATATGAACAAGAGACGCGGTCGTGTACTGGGTATGGATCATGTCGGTGCTGGTCAGCAGGTGATTACAGCAGAAGTACCTTTATCTGAATTGTATGGTTATAACACAGACCTGCGTTCGATGACAGGTGGTATCGGTGAATATCGTTATGAATTTGCACGTTACGAACAAGCTCCCGCAGATGTTCAGAAACGTGAGATTGAAGCACGTGCAAAGGATGCAGAATAAAAGAAAGCCTGAAGCACATGCAGAGTAGATGTGGAAATTTCCTTTATTTCTAAAGTCCGGGTTGATGCTTCCCTTTGGGAAGGAGCCGAATTGACCGGATTTGCATCTACTGTAAAGAAATTTTAAAATCCTAATTGAAATGTGATCGAAAGATCGAAAATCCTGATAATCCAAAGAAAAGCGTATGGCATTTCCATTGAGGAACTGCTGTACGCTTTTTTTGTGGATTTCCTATTGAATTTGTTCTATTTGGATACTGGAAAATGAAGCAGATTGTAAGAAAAAATCTGTTTTTGTTACGATACCAGTTTGATGAAAACAATTTCTGTATCGGTAGAAATGCGATACTGGCGTTTAATCTAATCAATCTGGTATGAAATACCGGCAAGCTTTAAAAGTCGTTTTGCCATATCATCCCAGGCGGTATCAAGAAGCTTCTCCATCGAGAAAAAATTCAGTGAAGCCCCCGTTACAAGGGTCAGCTTTTGGTTTTCGTAACGAAAATGCAGATAGAGACCGCTGATATCAGAGGTTTGATAAGGGAGATGGTATTGCGTCAAAAACTTCTCAATATTCGATTGAGACAGCTGAAAGACCAGACGGAAACTTTGCGGCAGCTTCTTCCCTTTAATCAGCTGATAACAAAAGGGACGCAGTGTCTTCCAGTCGGAGTAAGCGGAATCCCGCAGCAGTTCCTTTTCTTCTTCGGTATAATAATCGGGATGGATCTTGCCATCTATGTGAAAGGTATTGCTGGTAGAAATCGTGATTTCTTTTACCAGAAAATAATCAAAGGTTTCCTTGGAAAAAATACAGCTTGCGGCAGTTTTTAATTCCGGGAGTGTGAAAGCAATCATGAAATGCCTCCGTTTCATTGAACAATTTTTAAATCATCTCTACTCTATCGAATACAGGGGAAAATGTCAATCGGATTGTGTGGGAAATTGAAGACTCGAAATTTAACACTTCTGTCGAGTGAAAATGACACTTTTTGTTCAATCTGCGTATGGTTTATAGAAGATAAAAAGATTATAATGATACCAGAGATTGTGAGCGTGCGCAGCACATCATAGTCCATAAGAATCATAGTTGGGCTTTTAGCACCAATATCATGATAGAAAATGAATGGAAAAGAAATAATTGCAGCAGGAGGAAAATAAAAAGAGATGTCTTTATATTATGAAGAAACCGAAAAATTACTGCGCTGTTTGAAGGAGGGCGTTTCCGCTTATCATACCGTTCAGCAGGCGGCAGGTCAGTTAGAAAAAGCAGGATTTTGTAAATTACAGCAGGAAAATGGCTGGACACTGGAAAAAGGAAAAAGTTATTACACAGAAGTGTTTGGAACGTCATTATTTGCGTTTCATGTGCCAAATGCCTATGAAGCGGGGATGCCGTTTTGCACAGCAGCAGCACATACCGATTGGCCGGGACTGCGCATCAAATCCTTCCCGGAATTAACCGAAGCACGTTATCAAAAATTAAATATTGAAGTGTATGGCGGACCTATTTTCTATTCCTGGATGGATCGTCCGCTGTCAATTGCAGGTGCTGTTTGTCTGAAGGGAGAGGATCCTGCGCATCCGAAGATGCGTTTGGTGGATTTCAAACGTCCGATGGCGGTGATTCCCAGTATGGCGATTCATTATAACCGGGAAGTGAATAAAGGAACTGAGATTAATCCGCAGAAGGATCTGTTGCCGCTTTTAGATGTTATTTTGCCAGACTGGAAGCATGATGGTTATTTCAGTCGTTTGCTGGCAGAAGAACTCGGAACAGAGCCGGAAGAAATTTTATCCTTTGATCTGGGCTTTTACAATATGGATGAGCCCGTTCTTTATGGGGAACACACGGAAATGCTTTCTGCACCGCGTCTGGACAATCTGACTTCTGTACAGGCCTGTGTATCTGCTTTGATCCGTGCAGCAAAGGCAGATACTTTCTCTGCAATCATGTTGTTTGATAATGAAGAAATTGGAAGTACAACCAAACAGGGCGCAGATTCTGTATTATTAGCGCATTTGTTGGAAAAGGTAGTGCAGGCATTGGGAGGAACACATTCTGATTATGTTACTTCTGCGATGAATGGAATGCTCTTATCCTGTGATGTTTCTCATGCAGTTCATCCGAATCAGGCATCCGTCAGCGATCCGACCAATCAGGTTTTCTTAGGCGATGGTGTGGCGTTGAAATTGAACAGCTCGCAGCGTTATGCAACTGATGTACAGGCAACCGCTTTTGCAGAAGCAATCAGCCGGAAGTATGAAATTCCCTGTAAACGTTTCTGCAACCGTGCCGATGTACGGGGTGGAAGTACGTTAGGTGCGATGCTGAGTGCACAGCTTTGTACCCGCACGATCGATCTGGGTGTTTCCATCCTGGCAATGCATTCAGCAAGAGAATTAATGGCTGTCACCGATCAGCAGTCCTTGACGGATTTTATTGCAGCAGCATTCGTAGAAAGATAAATGACTTTCCCCCTTTTCAAATATATTTTTTCATGCTATCATTAGTGGTAATGAAAACCGTATGACATTGGGAGGCCATTATGGATTATAAGATTGTTGGGGATAGCTGTTTGGATTGTAACGAAGAATTACGAAAGCAGGTTACGATTGTTCCGTTGACATTGGAAATTGGAGATTTAAGAGTTGTTGATGATGAAAGCTTTGATCAGCTGGCATTTCTAAAAGCGGTTCGGGAATCCGCAGAGTGTGCGCACTCTGCCTGCCCTTCTCCGCATGCTTTCATGGAGGCCTTTGAAGGCAATGCCAAAAGAGTTTATTGTATTACCTTATCGCAGCATCTGAGCGGTTCTTACAATAGTGCGCTTTTGGGAAAAGAGCTGTATGAAGAAGAATATGCAGGAGATGGAAAGCAGATCGCCGTATTTAGTTCTGATTCTGCCTGTTGTGGGGAATCGATCATTGCGAAAAAAATCATGGAGCTGGAAGAACAGGAGCTTTCCTTTACAGAAATCTGTACGCAGGTACAGGCTTTTATCGACCAGATGACAACCTTATTTGTACTGGAAGATCTGGATACCTTAAAGAAAAATGGACGTTTGACCGGTTTATCCGCAGTTTTAGCAACTGCTTTAAATATAAAGCCGCTGATGGGTGCCGATCATGGCGTGATCATTAAATTAGATCAAGCAAGAGGAATGAATCGTGCTTTGAAAAAATTGATCGAAAAAGTAGAAGCGACCGCAGTGAATGCACAGAATCGTGTTTTGGGCATTAGTCATTGCAATTGTCCGGAACGAGCTGCCTATGTAAAGGAAGAAATCAGCAAACGCGTCTTATTTAAAGAAATTTATATCGCGAA
>CAZTHP010000090.1:0-10176 GCA_964613155.1 uncultured Lachnospiraceae bacterium
GATCCGGCGAAAGCAAAAGCAGAGCTGGGCTGGGAAGCAAAGTATGGAATCGAAGAAATGTGTGAAGATTCCTGGAGATGGCAGTCCCAGAATCCGAATGGATATCAGGAAGTATAGAACAACAAAGAGCACGAGAAGAATCGGAAAACGGGAAAAAGCTCAAGAAAGATTGAAACAAGAAAAATCGAAACAAGAAAGATAGGAATAAGAAGGATAAGATCGTGACAAGAATTGCGGTCTGGAAAGAATGGGTGATAGGAAATGCAGAATTTAGATGCTTTGATCGATGCATTGGTTCGTTATGGTCTGGACTGCGGTCTGGTGCCGCCGGAAGAACAGATCTATACTACGAATCTGCTGTTGGAAGTATTTGCATGTGAAGATTATACGAAACCGGAAACACCTCTGAATCTGGAATTGTCTGAGATTTTGAATGGTTTACTGGATCATGCGTATGCAAAAGGACTTTTAAAAGATGACGGGATTACCGCAAGAGATTTATTTGATACCAAGATTATGAATTGCTTATGTCCGCGTCCGCGTCAAGTAATCGATACTTTTTGGGCATTGTATGAAAAGAGCCCGAAAGAAGCAACAGATTATTTCTACCAATTCAGTCAGAATACAAACTACATACGCCGTGACCGGATTGCAAAGGATCGGAAGTGGAAGGTACAAAGTCCATATGGTGAGATGGATATTACGATCAATCTGTCAAAACCGGAAAAGGATCCGAAAGCAATCGCTGCTGCGAGAAATGCGAAGCAAAGTTCGTATCCCCTTTGTCAGCTGTGCCGTGAAAATGAAGGCTATGCAGGCCGTATGAATCATCCGGCAAGACAAAATCATCGGATTATTCCGATCACGATCAACGGCAGCCAGTGGGGAATGCAGTATTCTCCTTATGTGTATTATCAGGAGCATACGATTGTTTTGAATGGCGAACATGTGCCGATGAAGATTGATCGGGCAGCATTTCGCAAGCTGTTTGATTTTGTAAAACTGTTCCCGCATTATTTCCTGGGTTCAAATGCAGATTTGCCGATCGTAGGCGGTTCGATCTTAAGTCACGATCATTTTCAGGGAGGCGGCTACACCTTTGCGATGGCAGAGGCCAAATTAGAAAAAACGTTTACCGTTCCTGGATTTGAAGATGTACAGGCGGGAATTGTGAACTGGCCGTTATCCGTGATTCGTCTGAATGGTAAGGACGAAGAGCGTGTGATCGAATTGGCGGATCATATCTTGCAGAAATGGCGTGGTTATACCGATGAAGCGGCTTATATTTTTGCAAAAACAGGAGAAGAACCGCATAACACGATTACACCGATCGCGCGTATGAATGGAGATCTGTTTGAATTGGATCTGACGCTGCGGAATAATATTACGACAGAAGAATATCCGTTGGGATTGTATCATCCCCATCAGGAATACCATCATATCAAGAAGGAAAATATCGGTCTGATCGAAGTAATGGGTCTGGCCGTGCTTCCAGCGCGTTTGAAAGGAGAATTGGAGCTGCTGGCGGATTATCTGGTGAATGGAAAAGATTACCGTGCAGAAGAAACGTTGGAAAAACATGCAGATTGGGCCGATACCCTGTGTAAAAAATATGGTTCCTTCCAGAAAGAAACAGTGATGGACATCTTACAGGAAGAAACCGGCCAAGTCTTTGTGCATGTACTGGAAGATGCAGGTGTTTATAAGTGTACAGAAGAAGGAAGAAAAGCGTTTGATCGTTTTCTTGCCGTGTTATAGGATTGTGTCAAGTGATGTATGAAAAAACGAGTGAAAACAGGGAGGTTGTTTTATGAGTAAGCTGGAGTGGCTTTCTGATCCGACTGTCTTTCGTGTGAATCAGTTAGAAGCACATTCTGACCATGTATTTTACGAAAGAAAAGAAGAAATTGGCAAACCGATGCCTTTGCAGTTTTGTTTAAATGGCGAATGGAAGTTTTCTTATGCAAAGTGTCCGCAGGAGCGCGTTGTGGATTTTTGGGAGCCGGGTCATCCGATCGAAGATTGGGATACGATCCAGGTACCGGGACACATGGAAACACAGGGCTATGGATGCAATCATTATGTGAATACGATGTATGCGTGGGACGGAATCGAAGAACTGCGTCCGCCGCAGGTACGGAAGGAAAATCCAGTTGGAAGTTATGTGAAGGAATTTGTCTTGCCTGCTGCGTATGAAGGCAGACGTTTGATCCTTTCCTTCGAAGGTGTCAGCACTGCGATGTATTTATGGGTGAATGGCACGTTTGTCGGCTATGCAGAAGATAGCTTTACACCGTCGGAGTTTGAGATTACCGATCTGGTACAGACGGGAACCAACCGAATTTGTGTGGAAGTGTATAAATACAGCAGCGCCAGCTGGATTGAAGATCAGGACTTTTTCCTGTTTTCCGGTATTTTTCGGGATGTTCATTTATATGCCCTGCCGCATACCCATATTCAGGATTTGTTCGTAACAGCTGAGGTAGCAGAGAACTTACAGACCGCAGATGTTAATATGCATGTGAAAATGAGCGGCGATCTGTCTGGGTGCAGCTTATTGGTCGAAATGAAGGATGCACAGGGAAGTCTTGTTTGCGAGCCGGCACAACTGGATGTACAGAAGGAAGTGACGGTATTATTTGCCGTAGGCGACCTGCATTTATGGAGTGCCGAAGATCCCTATCGCTATCAGCTGGAATTTTCTATTTTAGATGCGGAAGGAAAGCTGGTGGAAATTGTTCCCATGAAATACGGAATTCGTCGTTTTGAAATGAAAAACGGTATCATGCATTTGAATGGAAAACGAATCATTTTCCGCGGTGTAAATCGTCATGAATTTCATCCGAGAACCGGTCGTGCGATTACAAAAGAAGATATGATCTGGGATATTTTGTGCATGAAGCGCAATAATATTAATGCAGACCGCACCTGCCACTATCCGAATCAAAAGCTGTGGTATGAGCTGTGTGATGAATACGGTATTTATCTGATGGATGAAACCAATTTGGAAAGTCACGGTTCCTGGCAGAAAATGGGTGCCTGCGAGCCTTCCTGGAATGTACCGGGAAATCTTCCGGAATGGAATGAAAATGTAGTAGACCGGGCGCGTTCGATGTTTGAACGGGATAAAAATCATCCCAGTATCCTGATCTGGTCCTGCGGCAATGAATCGTATGCTGGTGAAGATATTCTGAATATGACTCGTTTCTTCCATGCGAATGATCCGTATCGCCTGGTGCATTATGAAGGCTGTTTCTGGAATCGAGAATATGATGCGATCAGCGATATGGAAAGCCGGATGTATGCAAAACCGGCAGAAATCGCAGAATATTTGGAAGGTAGACCGAAAAAACCGTATATCAGCTGCGAATATATGCATGCGATGGGAAATTCCTGCGGTGGAATGAAGCTGTATACCGATCTGGAAGATCAGTACGAGCAGTACCAGGGCGGTTTTATCTGGGATTTTATCGATCAGGCATTATGGCAGAAACGAAAAGATGGGAAAGAGTATCTGGTTTACGGTGGTTATCATGATGAACGTCCGTCTGATTATGGATTTAGTACCAATGGAATTGTTTATGCAGACCGCAGGGAGTCACCGAAAATGCAGGAAGTGAAACAGCTGTATGCACCGATCTTGTTGACTCCCGATAAAAAGGGTGTTTTAATCCGCAACCGCAATTTATTTATGGATACATCTTCCTACAGCTTCCGTCTGCAGACCGAAAAAGAAGGCGTTGTTGTATGGGAAACGATTTTTGATGCAGCAGCAGCACCCTTATCAGAGCTTTATGTGGAAATGCCATTTAAGATTCCGGAGGAACCCGGTGAATACCTGTTAAATGTGGCAGCAATCCAGAAAACGGATACACCGTGGGCAAAAGCGGGTCATGAAATTTCTTTTGGTCAGGCTGTAATCGAGCAGGGAAGCGCAGAACCGGATAAAATCTGCAAAGAAGATTTCCGGGTTGTTTCCGGTGATGTTAACATCGGTGTCATGGGAGAAGGCTTCCGCGTTTTATTCTCGAAACAGGATGGTGGAATCGTTTCTTTGAGGTACCAGGATGTTGAGTATATTACGAATCCTCCAAAGGTTACTTACTGGAGAGCTTCTACGGATAATGATCGTGGTATGGGCTGGCTGAATGATAAGGGCTGCTATCTGGCGATGACAGCAGGTCAGATGCCGGATAAACAGCATTACGGCATTGAAATTGGAGAAGATTATTGTCAGATTACCGTTCCGTATCTGTATCCGGCATTTTGTTCACCGGTTACACAGGGACATACGGTTCAGTATCGGATTGAAAGCGACGGCAGTATTTTGGTGACTGTTGAATATCCCGGTATTCCCAATATGCCGCCTGTTCCGGCCTTTGGTATGGAATGGAAATTAAAAGAACGTTTTGACAAAATGCGTTATTACGGCGCAGGACCGGCAGAAAATTATATCGACCGCAAGGAAGGTGCAAAGCTGGGTGTATTTGAAACAACGGCAAAAGATAATTATTCTGCTTATCTGAAACCGCAGGAATGCGGCAATCGTACCGATCTGCGCTGGCTGACCGTAACGGATGAAACGGGAGATGGGCTGCGTTTTGAAGCCGTAGGGCAGTATTTAGAAGGAAGTTTGCTTCCTTACAGCTCCATGGAGATGGAACAGGCAATGCTGTTAGACGAACTGCCGGATCATCCTTACCATTATCTGCGTATTTTAGGTGCGCAGTGCGGTGTCGGCGGTGATGACAGCTGGGGTGCTCCTATTCATGAAGAATATCTGATTCCCGGAGATAAAAAGATTTCGTTCAGCTTCCGGATCAGCCATGCAGAGGCAGAATAGACCGCTTCTTTTTTACTTGCAATCTGTGGTTTGGTGTGATAAGATTAAAAAAAAGTAATCAATCCAGATCACTAAGATCTGAAATTATAAAGGAGGGAGATTCAAATGGCATTTTTAAGCGCATTTGCTACAACAGCAGTAAAATTCGTAGTTTATCTGGGAATCGTTATCGCCGGATTTGTATGTGGTGCTAAGTTCCACGACAAAAAGAAAGCTGCTAATTAGTCTGTGCTGTCTCGTCTATTTGAAGAAAGATGCGGGTTTCGGCCTGCATCTTTTGCCGTGTGTCAGACTTGAATCACCTCGTTATAGAACATAAGAAAGGAAGCGTAACTACATTGAAAAAATATGGCGTTAATGAACTGAGAAAGATGTATCTGGATTTTTTTGCAACGAAGGATCATCTTTGCAAAAGCAGCTATTCTCTGGTTCCTCATAATGATAACAGTGTTTTGTTGATCCCTGCCGGAATGGCGCCTTTGAAACCTTATTTTACAGGTCAGGAGGTACCGCCCCGTACACGTATGGCAACCTGCCAGAAGTGTATCCGTACTGGTGATATTGAAAATGTCGGAAAGACAGCACGTCATCTGACCTTTTTTGAAATGCTGGGCAATTTCTCATTTGGTGACTATTTTAAAAATGAAGCAATCGAATGGTCTTGGGAATTTTTAACAGAAGTTGTAGGTCTGGATCCCGATCGTTTATACCCTTCTATTTATGAAGACGATGATGAAACCTTCGAAATCTGGAATAAGAAGATGGGAATCCCTGCAGAGCGTATTTTCCGTTTTGGAAAGGAAGATAACTTCTGGGAACATGGCGCTGGTCCCTGCGGACCTTGTTCCGAAATTTATTATGACCGCGGTGAGAAATATGGCTGTGGAAAGCCTGGCTGCACTGTTGGATGTGACTGTGACCGTTATATGGAAGTATGGAATAACGTGTTCACACAGTTTAATGCAGATGGCAAAGGCAATTACGTAGAACTGGAGAATAAAAACATTGATACCGGTATGGGTCTGTAGTGCAGGATGTAGATTCCGTATTCAGTATCGATACTTTTGCTGCATTGCGTGATGCAGTCTGTGATCTGGCTGGCGTAAAATATGGAGAAGATCCGAAGAAGGATATTTCCATTCGTGTAATTGTGGATCATATTCGTTCTGTCAGCAATATGATTTCAGATGGTATCATGCCCTCCAATGAAGGACGCGGCTATGTATTAAGAAGATTATTAAGACGTGCAGCGCGCCATGGAAGACTTTTGGGAATTGAAGGACTGTTCCTGACGAAATTAAGCAATACCGTAATTGAAACTTCCAAAGATGGTTATCCGGAACTGGCAGAGAAAGCACCGTTTATCTTTAAAGTAATCGAACAGGAAGAAGAAAAGTTCAATCGTACGATCGATCAGGGTCTGAGTATTTTAGCAGATCTGGAAGCTGGTCTGGCAGCAGAAGGCAGTAAAGTGCTGCCTGGTGCGGATGCCTTTAAGTTGTATGATACGTATGGATTCCCTCTGGATCTGACGATTGAGATTCTGGAAGAAAAAGGAATCCAGGTAGATGAAGAAGGATTTGCTGTCTGCATGGAAGAACAGAAGCAGCAGGCAAGAGGTGCTCGTAAGACAACGAACTACATGGGTGCAGATGCAACGGTTTATGATGAAATCGATGCAGAAATCACTTCTGTTTTTGTTGGTTATGATAAACTCTCCACAGAAGGCAGAATCCAGGTTCTGACCAACGAAGAAGAAATCGTTCAGGCATTGGCAGAAGGCGATAAAGGTACCATCATTCTGGATGAAACCACATTTTATGCAACAATGGGTGGACAGAAAGCAGACATCGGTGTTTTAACAAAAAAAGATGCAGAGTTTGAAGTAGTGGATACCATCAAGTTAAAAGGCGGTAAGATTGGTCATGTTGGTACCGTGACAAAGGGTATGTTTGCAGTGAATGATACCGTAACCACCACGGTATGTGCTGCAAATCGTGCAGATACTGCGAAAAACCATAGTGCAACCCATCTGCTTCAGGCCGCATTGAGAACCGTACTGGGCAATCATGTTGAACAGGCTGGTTCTATGGTCAGCGCAGATCGACTGCGTTTTGACTTCTCTCATTTCCAAGCAATGACTGCTGAAGAAATCGCAAAAGTAGAAGCGATGGTCAACGAAGCGATCACACAGGCGATTCCGGTTGTAACGGATGTGATGAATGTGGAAGAAGCAAAAAAAGCCGGTGCAATGGCATTGTTTGGTGAAAAATATGAACAGGATGTTCGTGTTGTTTCAATGGGCGATGTTTCCAAAGAACTTTGTGGTGGTACACATGTTGCCAACACCTCTGCAATCGGTTCCTTTAAGATTATATCCGAAAGCGGTATTGCAGCAGGTACCAGAAGAATCGAAGCACTGACCGGTAAAGGTGTAACCGCATACTATCATGATATGGAAACCCTTCTTCAGACAGCAGCGAAAGCAGCAAAAGCAGAACCTTCTCAGCTGATCGCACGAATTGAAGCATTGCAGGCTGAGATTAAAGAGCTGACTGCTGAGAATGAAAAGCTTAAGAGCAAATTAGCAAAAGATGCTCTGGGTGATGTTACCGATCAGGTAAAAGAAGTAAAAGGTGTGAAAGTACTGGCAGTACGTGCAGATGGCGTTGATATGAATGGTCTGCGGAATCTGGGCGATCAGCTGAAGGAAAAATTAGGAGAAGGCGTTGTTGTAATCGCGTCCGCAACAGATGGAAAAGTCAGCTTATTATCCATGGTTACACCAAAAGCACAGGATGCAGGTGCTCATGCAGGTAATCTGATCAAAGCCATCGCAGGTCTGGTAGGCGGCGGCGGCGGCGGTCGTCCTAATATGGCACAGGCTGGCGGTAAGAACCCGGAAGGAATTGACGCGGCATTAGCAAAAGCAGCAGAAGTCGTAGAAAGTCAGATTCGATAGAAACGTAGGTTCGTTTTAACGCAGCAGAAGCGAGAACAAACGCAAAAATTGTAAATTCTTTTGAAAATTTCTACAATTTCGTATTGACGAAATACAGAAATATGTTATAATAGATGTCGTGTTAGGATTTTACCCAAGCAGTTGTAAAAACACAATACGCAACTGAAGGGAGGTTAGGTGTGAGCTATGTCAAACGTAATCGTAAAAGATAATGAAAGTTTAGACAGCGCTTTACGCAGATTCAAAAGAAACTGTGCAAAGGCTGGCATTCAGCAGGAAATTCGTAAGAGAGAACATTACGAAAAACCCAGCGTAAGACGTAAGAAAAAGTCTGAAGCAGCAAGAAAGCGTAAATATAATTAATCCGTTCTGTTATGGCGATTAGTTGTGTTTTCGCCACATGGTAATTGATTTGAAGAAATAAGCCGCAGGTGATGAGCCCGCGGCTTTTCTTCGTATACGGCATTATCTTTTAAATTTTACTGTCTTTGTATATGGCATTGTCTTTTAAATTTTGCTGTCTTTGTATATGGCATTGTCCCTTGAATTTTGCTGTCTTCACACATGAAATTAACATTTGGATTTTTTTTCTTCGCATATAAAATTTCTTTTTGTTTTTTCTTTGTTTCAAGCAGTGTATTCGTCCTGTTTTTTATCCAGCAGTTTGCGTGTTCGTTTTCATTTTGGTATTCTGTGGTTTGAATCCATTCTTATAATTCAGCAGTTTGCTTGTTGTCCTTCGTTTTAGTATCCTGCGACTTGGTTTTGTGCTTTCAATAGTTTCCCGGTAATATAGATTTTGATTTGATAAAATAGATTTCGTCTGGTACTACGTACAGGTTTTCTTTACATATACTATAAAAAACACAGCTGGTAATGGAATGAAAGATCGAATTTTTCAGGTAATGCAGATTCCGCCAGACATTTCCAGAGGTGTTGCGCATCTGGAAATAAGCGGCTGTCAGGAGCTTCGGATTGAAAATTTTAAAGGTATCTGTTGCTATGAGGAAGATGAGATTCACGTTTTAGCGTCAGGCTATCGGATTATAATAGAAGGAACGGCACTTCAGATTGCGTATTATTCGGAATGGATTATGCGTGTTGTCGGTGCGATTACGTCGGTACGCTTTGACAGGAGGGATTAAATTGCTTCGATTTTTGCGGGGCTGGATCCGGATTCGGATAACAGGAGGAGTTCCAGAGCGGTTTTTTAATTTGTGCCGCAACCGAGGTATTTTACTTTGGGATCTGGAAGTACTGGAAGATGGTTATGCCTGTTCTATGTATCGAAATGCGGAAGCGGATTGTCAGGCATTTCTTTTAAAAACAGGTGTTACGATTACAGCGAGGCAGGAATATGGGCTGGTGACCTGGATCAGACGCTATCAGCATAGACAGGCTTTTATGGGGACTTGTTGTTTTCTGATTTTAGCAGTTTGGTTTTCTTCCCATTATGTTTGGAAGATTCAGATTACGGACAATTTGTATTATTCAGATGATCAGATTTTATCTTGTTTGAAGGAAGCAGGGATTCAAGCGGGAATCCGAAAGCGGAAAATTGATTGTGAACAGACCGAGCAATTGCTGCGGGATTCCTTTGAGCGGATTTCCTGGTCAGCGGCTGCGTTGGATGGAACGGTTCTTCGCATTGCCGTTGCGGAAAATTATGGCGCACTGGAGGCGGTAATGGCAGAAACGACACCGGCTGATCTGATCGCCGCAGAGGATGGAATCATTGAGTCCATTATCGTGCGAAAAGGCATGGCGCAGGTAGAACCTGGAGATTTAGTTCAAAAAGGGCAGATTTTAATTTCCGGTAAGGTGCTGCGCCGGAATGATGCAGATGAAGTGACGGGCTATGAAGCGGTACATGCGGAAGGAACGGTTTTTTTGAAAACCGAGCTGCTTTATGAAGATTTCTGTGAATGTGAGACGGCAAAAAAAATCATACAGAATGGGAAGGGATCGCTTTATACCTTCTGTGTCGGAGAAAAACAGTGGAAGTTTGCCACACCGGTTCGCGGCTTTTGGAATCTGAAAGAACGATTCGAGCAGGGAAATGAGGAAAAAATAACTGGGATGGAAACAGTCGGAACGGGTTATCGGATGCTGGAAGTGCCGGCAATCGGTTTTTCCTGTTATGCATATCGTGAGGAAGAACGAACGTATTCGATTCAGCATGTCTGGATGTCAGAAGCAGAAGTGAGAGCGAAATTACAGGAAAAATTGAATGCTTTTTTGCAGGAACTGAAGAAAAACGAAAATATGGTAGTTGAAAATCAAGTCAGAATATATTATGATTCTGTTGGATACCGTGCAAAAGGTAAAATTGTGGTTTTAAAACCGCAGGCAGGATATCAGCCAATAAATG
>CAZTHP010000091.1:0-10110 GCA_964613155.1 uncultured Lachnospiraceae bacterium
GAGATTTAAGAGAATTTCCTGTATCTGCATTTCTTCTCTTGACCAGGTTTCCAGCTGTTGAATTTCCTCTTTCGTTCGATTTTCCAGTTTTTGACTGCTCTCTCCTGCTCCGCTTTCCAGCTTTTGTCTGTCCTCTTTCAGCCGTTTTTCCAGTTTTTGACTGTTCTCTCCTGCTCCGCTTTCCAGCTTTTGTCTGTCCTCTTTCAGCCGTTTTTCCAGTTTTTCTCTTTCCTCTCTCACCCGGTTTTCCAGCTTCTGAATTTCCCGATTGAGTCCTTCCAGATTTTGCTGAAAATAATGATACATTCCCCGCAAATAGCAAAGTTCCGGTGTGGATTCCCGCCAGCTGATAACCACAACAAAGGAGATGTCCAACAAGGGGATTTGGGAAAAATATCGTATCATACACGCGCGATACGCTTTCGGCAGCTTGGCGCTCTGAAAGCATTGCAGCGCTTCTTTGACAAATCCACGCTGTGCATACCAATTTCCGATTTTTTCCAAATCTTCAACTACATTTTCTGTACAGCACTGTTCAAACATCGGCAAAAGTTTCCATCGTTTTGGAGACGTTCCCTTTAAATAAGAGAAGATTCCCTTTCGGCTTAAATCTGCTAAAACAGTACCGCAATCCTCCAGGTTCCATACTTCCTGCAAAAGTGCTTCGTCTACCCAGGGACAAACACTTCCTCTAAACAAAATCTCCCGTTCACCAGATGAAAGAGGTTCTAACATTGCCGTTTGAAGATAGGAACGCACTTCATAACAATGCAGCCAACCCTCCACTGTAGTTTCACAAGAATCGGATTCCTCATTTAGGCCGCTCTGCGCTGCTTTTTGAGACAAACGCAGAATGGTATCGACACAGCCCGCCCATCCGCCTGTTTTTTCATACAGTTCTTCGGAATTTACGAAAACTCCGACGCATTCTGTCATTTCCCGTATTTCTTCTTTAGTGAACCACAATGTTTCCGGTGAAAAAAGCTCCATTTTTCGTTTCCAGAACAGTTCCAGAAATTCTTCCCGCGGTTTTTCTCTGCTGATTATAAAAATCCGCTGCGATTCCGGCAAATGTACGATTTTACGAAAAATCAGGTTACAAATAGAACGACAAAGTGTGGACTCTGCATTTGCTTCCAGCGCATGGAAATTTTCCAGAATAATCCAGGCAGTTTGTACTTGTGATGCTTTTTCCTGCACTTGCTGAAACAGGCTTTGCCATTCGCATAATGCCTGCCGTTTTTCGACTTCTTCATTTACCCAGATGACAAAGGGCGTTACTTCCGGATGTTTGTCTAGCAGCATGTTCAGAGCTGTCGTTTTCCCGCAAGCTGCTGCTCCCTCCATATAAATAGAAGGGAATTTTGCAATTCCCCTCTCAAAACTATTGGTTTTATCTACAAGATGCTGTTCGTGTCCCATTCTTCCCCTTTCTCTAGGGCATAAGGATTCCTGCTTTCTGCAATTGTTCCAGAAATTCCTGAATATCTTCCCGCGCTACACTTTCTTCTACCTCATATTCATGCAAAATCCCTGCGACCAATTCTTCCATCGTCACATCTTCCTGCAGCATTTTCCAAAGAGATACGCCTACTTCATTCACGGTGATCAAACCATTAAATTCCAGAACTGTTTTTCCGGTTGGTATAATAATATAATCACCTGCGATTTCCCGCAAAATAAATTCATTTCCTACCTTCATAACGCAAGTCCTTTCCTTCTCTTATCCTTCTTTTCCTGTTTTGTGTGTTGGTTTCGACTGTTTTCTCTGCTTTTGATTTCGCTCACCTGAACGTGTCTCTACCTCACCCATACGAGTTTTCACGCTGGAGGAATGTTCCAAAGCAGCTTTCTCTTTTGTATGCACACCCTGACCCAAACCAGAATTTTGTTTGGAAACAGTGGTAAAATCGTGATCCGATGCAACGGTCGAACTTTGAGATGCAGTGTCCAAACTTGAGACAGATGCAGTGTCTGAACTTTGACCCGATGCAGAACTAGAATGATAGCCATAGCTATACCCGTATCCATATCCATAACCATAGCCGTATCCATAGCCCGAACCTTTACGTCCTTCCATGCCATTGAGAACACAGCCCGCTACGGGAAGTTTACTGTCTAAGAGAAATTGAACGCCATCTAAAATCTGATTTCTGGTGGCATAATCCTGACGGACAACCAGGAGGGCACATTCTGCCAGTTCTGCAATTTCCGAGGCATCGGAAAGCAGACCGCAGGGCGGTGTGTCTAACAGGATGTAATCGTTATTTTGTTTATATTGTTCTAACAATTGATATAATTTACCATTTACTGCACCTTCGCCGGATAGATAATCCTCTGGATTTTCCAACCGTTCCATTCCGCCTGCAATGATGCAAAGATTCGAAAATGCAGTTGTCTGCACGATATCTTCTGCTGCCAGATCGCCTTTTAAAAATTCAAGCAGTCCTTTGGTATCGTCCTTGCCAAATGCTTTGGCGATCGACGGTTTTCGCAGGTCACAATCGATCAGCAGGACACGTTTCCCTTTTTGTGCCAGCGAAATGGCTGTATTAACGGAAATCGTTGTTTTGCCTTCTCCGGGAAGTGCGCTGGAAATCAGCAGAACCTTTTGGTTATGACGGTTCATTTCTTTTTCCAGATGCAGAGAGGATAAATGAATGGCTTCCGAAAAGCCATATCTGCCGTGATCTTCACTGACTAAAGGGCAGGAAACATTTTTTCCTACTACTTTGGTTGTCGGAATGGCACCTAAACAGGAAAAATTCAACAGCTTCCGTAAATCCTGCTCACTGCGGATCGTATTTTTCGTCATTGCCAGCAACGCTGCCAGCAAAATCCAGAGTACAAGACCGAACAGACTGCCTTTTAAGATTGAACGCGTCATATGATAAGGGTTAATCGGCTGTTCCGGCACTGCCGGCTCATCTAAAAGGGTCATTTTAGTCGGACCTACTACAAAATCTGCAACCTCCGGATAACAGGTGATGACGGCATTCAGTACATCGTATGCCCGCTGCGGGTCTGAATCCTGTATCGTCAACGTAAAAACGTTGGTACCTTCAATGGTTTCAGCAGTCAGAGCAGGAATCCAGGAGATTCCCAAATATTCGCGTACCTTTTCCTGCAGTGCATTGCTGGAAAGAATATACGGAAATGTCTTTTCCATCTGTTCAGCGGTTTTGGCATTGTAGCCGCTGGCATTTGCATACAGAGGATTGACCACTTTTATTGTGAAGGAAGCCGATGTTTGATAAATCGGAGTATAACTGTGGGCTTCTGAAAGGGTCAGTCCTGCTGCACAAATCAGCAAAAATAGTATGCCCCACAGTTTGATGCGCCAAAAATTCTTCCAAATATCAATCAGATTGGAAATGAGGTCGATTTTTTCTATTTCATGTTCATTCAGCTCTGTTTTTTCCATTTCGACCTCCTGTTTTCTTTTTGTGATAAGCGCCATAGGCTCCATACGCTCCGTATGCGCTGTATGCTCCATAATGATGCGAACCATAGCCGTATCCATAACCGTATTTTCCAGAGTTCAGACCCGGAACTGCAGCCAGATCGATCGTATAGACATTATTTAACACACTGCCTAACAGCTTGGCTTTTCCCGTCTGCAAAACTGCAATGGCATGGTTTAAAGCGGATGCCTGCACCAGGTTTTGCTGTACGACAAGTAAGACCGCATCTGCATATTCCATGACATATTCCGTATCCGGCGCTGCGGACATCGGTGCAAGATCCAGTATTACATAATCGTATTGGCGGCGCGCAGCATCCAGCAGCTGCTGCAGTCCTTCCGATGCCAGAAACTGGGCATTTTCCGAGAAAGGTTTACTTTCCAGGAGCACATGCAGCCCACTGAGCGATTCCTGCACAATTGCTTCTTCAAGTGAAATGACTCCTTTCAGCACGTCATGTGTATGATGGCGATTGTCCTCCCGCTCCAAAAGCTTATGACAAGCCGGTTTTCGCAGATCGAGATCGACCAGCAGGACACGGCGGTGCTTTTGTGCCAGCGACAAGGCTAAATTTACGGCAACCGTTGATTTTCCTTCATTTTCCATCACACTGGTAAGCATCAGAACTTTGCCGTCTCCCATATGCTGCTCAACACGACGGCGCAGCTTTCGGATTGTTTCTACAAAATGAAAGCTATTCGCCGGATTGGTGATCAAAAGCCCCATTTTCCGGCGTTTCATCCATCCCAAAAGCGTTTTATATTTCTTTTCGTGATGAATTTCACCTAAACACCAACAATCCAACTTCTGCTCGGCTTCTTCCCGGCTTCGCACCGTGTCTCGCAGATAAGACAGCATCAGAATACAGGCGCAGGCAAGAAAAGCGGCTGCGGTCATCACCATCGTAACCTGCTTGCGGAAATTCGGCGTATTGCAGGGGGCAGTCGGCACACGCGGCAGCTGCAGCACCTCCAGTGCCACATCGCCAATGACTTCACTCGTGACGATCGAATGATTTTCGATCACGGCTTCTATAATCAAAAAAGCGGTGCGCGGCTCAGAAGCTGTCACCTGGATATTTAACAGATTGGTCTCTGCAATTGCAGATGCCTGAATCGTTCCATCAAACTGCGTCATATTCAATTCTTCTAAAATGGTTTTCTGGAGCAGCGAGCTGTTCAGTAATTCAGTCAGCACCGATGCCAGTTCTGTCGTTGACGAAAGATTGGAATATACCGTGGCGGAACTGCCCCGGTTCGTCACAACCAGCGTCGCATTCGTTTGATACAGCGGCTGATAGCTTTGTTCCAATAGAATATGAGAAAACACACCCGCCATTACCGTGATCGCCAGGATCAAAAACCAGTTTTTCAAAACATCGCGAATCAGAACCACCGGTGAAAAATGCAGCAGGTTCGAGCGATAAAGATCAAATTTTTTCATTTCTTCCATTGCTGTTCCTGCCTTTCTATTCGATTACGACCAAAAGTCTGGTATGACCGGTGTAAATCCGTCCATCTTCCTGATAGGACACCGTATAGGAAACCGGATAAACCCCTGGTGTATCAAAATCAATCTTCTCAGAAATTTCCACATCCATATTTACATCAATTTCATAAGGAAGTTCCCCTTCCAAGGAAATGACTTCCTCTAAAAATTGAAATTGTTTTAAATATGTTCGGCTGTCAAAAACCTTACGTTTTTCTGTATCGCTAACATCATCCGAATCATTATCGCCAGAACCATTATCGTCAAAACTATCATCACCATAGCTATCATCGTCAGAACTATCATCGCCAGAACTGTCATCACCATAGCTGTCATCGTCAGAACTATCATCACCATAGCTGTCATCGCCAGAACTGTCATCATCAGAAAAATTTTCCTCTGAATCGTCTGCACGATACGTGCCTGCGGAAAGATAGACAAAATTTTGCTTCAGTTTTAATTCGGCATTATAACGATCTGCCTCATAAACTTCTACGGGAAGGATCAACTGTGTAGTATCTCCTAACGAATTGGTAACGCGAAATGCTGCTTCATGTTCGCCTTGTGCGCTCAAGGAAGATGTCTCGCTTACCAGAGAAGCTTTCACCAGATGACTGATATCACCATCGATCACATCCTTTGCCTTGATACAATCCATGACATCAAATCCACTTCCATAAGCAAACACCAGAGGGGCACTCAAGGTAATCTTTGGACTTTTATAATCGGTATAGCAAATCTGACGCTCTGCTTTTGCCACATTGCCCGCTTGGTCAAATGCCGCATAGGTCACTTTAACCCGGTCGATTTGGGTAAGATTGACCGGCAGCGTTGTAAACGAATCACGAATCGGGGAAACGGCTGCTTCCTGACTCGTGGAAATTCCATAAATACTTTCAATCACAATCGTATCCGTGACATCGCCATCGACCGCATCGACTGCCGTCACGCCTTCTAACAAAGCCGATTCCGGGTCTTTTACCGAAATCGAAAGTTCGCCCTCCTCAATCAAAATTTGGGGTGCTTCCCGATCCACCTGAAACGAACCCACTGTCTGATAGACAAAACATACGAAAAGGGATCCCACGAAAAGAATCGCTGGTATCCATACTGTCCATACTGTCTTTTTCCTCAAAATTCATCCTCCGCACTCTTTTTGCATTCATCTGTACTATGCCGCTAGCCTTCCTGCGGATAATACTCTCCCCAGTATACAACTCAATCTTTTGGATGTCTAGTAAAAAATCATCCGAAAACGTGAAAAAGAATCTCGCTTAGGAGATTCTCTTTCTAGAAAATATAAGGAAACTCTATATCATAGGAGCTCCAGTGCTTTTTTAACACGTTCTTTTTCATCTGCATCCAAAGGGGCATGTGCAGTGGTAAAGGATTTCCAGATCACCGGATCTGGTTCTTTACATGATTGTGCCTGGTATTCGCAGGTATTGGATGATTTTGAGGCTTTCGAATATTTCAAATCTTTCACTGCTTTCAAAGATTCTGTATGTTTTGCGCTTGTTGGATTTTGTTTTTTCTTATTTTTCCACATAAACTTCTCCCTAGCGCGAACAGGTTGCCACACCATTAAAAGAAACCGTTCGCCCGCTGGTATTCATAATAAATACCCGATAATAATCGGTTTTTGGTACAACGACAGTTGCTGCAAAATTTCCGGTTCGTGTAAGTCCGATCCGTTTATCATCGGACATCCGACAAATCCCAACCTTTAAGGTTCCATTTCCTTTAACTGCAAACTGTACCCGATCGCCTTTTTTCATCTTCACCCAGGAATAGGAAATGCAGGTTCCAGAAAGCATGATCAGACCGCCTTCAAAATAATAGCGTTTATAAACCTCTGCTGCCTGTGCTTCGATTGTACCTGCCGAAGAATCCGAACCGAACAGATTCCACTCCGATACCAGAGAAGACTGTGAAAGTACAAGCACCAACAGAAAAATGATTCCTTTTTTTAAACCTTTGTTCATACCCTGTTTCCAGGTTCTGGTCCAATCTGTTTTTCTACCCGCTGCATTCCTTTTGTGTTTCATTTTTCCATGCATAACAAACCTCCAGTTTAGAGCTCAAATTCCATTTGAGACGTTTTTAGGATTTTGAGATTAAAATTTACAACCAAACAATAATCTCTTGTCTATTCTGCTCTTGTGGCCACTGGAGCGTATATTTAGTTTACCCCCCCCCGGAAATTTGTCTACCCTTTTCTTGATTTTTTTACTTTTTTCTTGTATTGTTTGTTTTTCTATTTCCATCTTATCCTGTGAAGATTATTTTTTCATTCTGGATATCAAATAAAAACTTTGCCCAAACGCAAAAAAACGACTACTCAGTCTTTTTTCTTGACTGAATAGCCGTAAGATTTTCTCTATATTTACGATTAACAGCAATATATCTCTTTCAGCAACTCTACTCCACGATCACGATCAAATGGCAAGCCCATCTGTAAAAGTCGTACTTCTAATTCATCTACTGCACTGATTTCCTCAATATATCTATAAATACTTTTTGTCACTAATCCTTCTGATTCAATCTTCGTTCCTGCTGTAACAATCTGCAATAATCGGAAAACATCATACTTATGCTTCTTTAAATCTCTTTCATTTACATGCTCTCCAGCTCTTTTCCGATCCAAAAGATTTATCCATGCATACATTTTAAAAGGAATCAAGTGTTCTGCCCCTAAAACTCCAATACCATCAACTACCCTCCGACCAGATATCATAAATTTGTAGAAGTCTTCGTTCAAAAGAATTGCTGATAAACTGGAAGCATCATCATCAATATGTATCGGAATGATTCCTTCCTCTATTTCAAGATGATATCCCGGTTTTCTTGAAAATAGTTCAATCATAGTCGGATAGCCAAATTTACCTTCTGTGAAACGGTAAAAGTGCATATCTTCTTCGTTCTTCCAACCACACTTATAACCACCTTCTTTTATGTATTCCCAGAATAACGCTGCGAATTCTGGAAAGTTATCCTCCATGATCAAAATCATATCAATATCTTTTGTCGCCCGAAACGGCAGATCTGCCTCTGTAAGCAAAATGTCACAGGCCGTTCCACCGATAATAGTATAATAATCTGTATAATCTTTAAATTTTTCTCTAAAAGAATCTATTCCATGTACCATCTATAATTCCTCCAATACTCCTTCCATACTCATCTCGATTCTTTCGTCTTCATTCTCTTTAAAAGTACATACAAGCGAAACAGGATCTACACGTCCTTCCCTTGCAAAATAAGAAGGATTATATTTCCATAATTGTACACGTAAACACTCACTGAAATCCTCAGACCTGGCATCAACAACTTCTAATTGGTGAACAACTTGCTCTCCCTTGTATATTGCACATTCTTCTATTCTAGGTGGATTCAAGTCTGATACTTGACTTAAAGCCGTTTCACCTGCATTAAATAATTCAAGAATTGCCTTTTGCTTCAGAATCGTAATTACTTTCTGAACTGGATTAATTAAATATTCCTTTGCGTTCTCATAATACTCCTTCCGTGGGTAATTTCTCCTGATAGAAATTTCTATTCCAGATTTAACCTGCTGAATAAGTCCCATTTTTTCTAACTGTGCAGTTGCTCTAGTAACAGACGTTTTCGTAAGATTCAGTTTCCTTGCAACCTCACTCTTTAACGCTGATTTCTCATCTTCCATATATAAAAGTTCTAAGAATACCATCTGCGTTGCCGGCATCATCTTATCAGTTTTAATAAGCTGTTTACGATACACATCCTGCAACACAATTCCCATAAATGGTAAAAACACATTTCCCGGTAAATCGATAAATGGAACTCCCTTTTTCACCATAGCATTCCTCATCGACACACTGTTCACCACTACTTTATATACTATAGGACACCGCAAAGCTTCTTCATATTTCTTTTGTTGCTTCTTCATCGCCGCAATCGTAAGCTCTGGTTCCTTTATAACATCAATAAGTGCAAAGCTAACACCATAAAACTCGATAAGCTTAATATCACGTATCGCCATATAAATCGGTAAAGACACTGTATTTTTGTACTCTGTAACCTTTACTTCACATCCAAAATATTGCTCTAATTGATTCTTCATATCGCCCTCATTGTAACATATTTTTATTAATAATAACATTACGTTTGTTACTTTGCAATATTTTTGTTACTTTTTATTTTCCACAGCCAAAACGCAAAAAACGAACTGCCTGGCCAATGCTGTCACACTGCCAAACAATTCGTTTTCTTTATCGTAAATTATCTTTTAACAATTTCTGCAATCGTTTACTATCCTGAGTATTTCCCAAAATAGATTAATTTTTCGTAATCACATAGGTTGTTACCAGTTCCTGAATCATCGTCTGAATACGGTCTCCGTCTTCATACGCTTTGGCTAATAAAGCTTCTAAGCGTGGTACAAATTGTTCTTCATCCAATTCGATCGGATGACCGATGTGAATCAATTTATTCGGGGTATCCTGCATGCCTTCTTCATCCATCAGAAGTTCTTCATACAATTTTTCGCCTGGACGCAGACCAGTATACACAATTTCAATGTCTTCTCGTCCGGACAGACGAATCAAGTTTCTTGCCAGATCGTCGATTTTAACGGGATCTCCCATATCGAGGACGAAGATTTCACCGCCTTTTGCATAGGCACCTGCCTGAATGACAAGTGAAACGGCTTCGGAAATCAGCATAAAGTAGCGAATGATTTCCGGATGCGTAACGGTTACGGGACCACCTTCTGCAATCTGTTTTTTGAACAACGGAATCACGCTGCCGTTGCTGCCCAGGACATTTCCAAATCGCACTGCTACGTACTCGGTTGCGGAACGGCGATTATAGGTTTGGATGATCATTTCACACAGACGCTTTGTTGCACCCATGATATTGGTCGGATTAACGGCTTTATCCGTTGAAATCAGAATAAAACGAGTTACTTTCCACTGATCTGCCAGCCGTACCAGATTCCACGTACCGCCTACGTTATTTTTCACAGCTTCATTTGGACTGTCTTCCATCAGCGGCACATGCTTGTGCGCGGCTGCATGGTACACGATGTCCGGCTGATAGCGGGCAAATAATTCGTTCATGCGATGATAATCTCTTACGGAAGCGATACAGACCTGCAGATCGAGGTTGGGATATTTGCCTT
>CAZTHP010000092.1:0-9954 GCA_964613155.1 uncultured Lachnospiraceae bacterium
GATCTGCATAACAGCAATCAATATCACCAGGTCTTCTTGCTACGATCTGATAAGGAATGGCATGACCGCAGGCCTTTTCAAACGCATGAAGCACCTGAAGAACGCTGTAACCATTGCCGGTACCCAGGTTATAGATCAGTACCCCTTTGTTCTCTTTCAGTTTCTGGATTGCTTTTACATGACCTGCTGCTAAATCTACAACATGAATGTAATCCCGCACACCCGTACCGTCCGGAGTCTGATAATCATCACCAAATACACTTAAGCATTCCCGTTTTCCAATTGCAACCTGCGCAATATAAGGCAGCAGATTATTCGGGATTCCTTTCGGATCTTCCCCGATCTTACCAGACTGATGTGCTCCGATCGGGTTAAAATAACGCAGTAAAATTACATTCCATTCCGGATCTGCGGTATGGAAATCAGTCAAAATCTGCTCCAACATGCCCTTGGTCTGTCCATAAGGATTGGTGATCTGTCCTTTCGGGCATTCTTCTGTAATCGGAACAAATGCCGGATCTCCGTAAACAGTTGCAGAAGAACTAAATACAATATTTTTGCATCCATGTTTTCTCATTACATCACACAATACCAAAGTACCTGTAATATTGTTGTAATAGTATTCCAAAGGCTTTGCAACAGATTCTCCAACTGCTTTTAACCCTGCAAAATGAATCACAGAATCAATGGATTCCTTCGTAAAAATCTCCTCCATCGCATCCCGATCTAAAATATCTGCTTCATAAAATGTAATCGGCTTGCCCGTGATCTCACGCACCCGCTCCATCGATTTCGCACTGGAATTATATAAATTATCAACCACTACGACTTCATAGCCTTCCTGTAAAAGTTCTACACATGTATGACTGCCAATATATCCTGCTCCACCTGTTACTAAAATTGCCATGCGTTCCTCCATTCTGCTTTAGAAAGCAAACAAAAACAAATTTCTTTTTTCATACGTTCTCTCGCTGCAAGCCAACGATTCCGTTCCCAAGTCTTATGATCGAACCCTCTATTAAGTCAACCATTTCGTTCTCTAGCCTTACGATTAAACCCCAATTAAGCCAACCATTTCGTTCTCAAGCCTTATGATCGAACCCGATTAAGCCAACCATTCCATTCTTAAATCTTATGATCAAACCCTCTATTAAGTCAACCATTTCGTTAGACGATCGTTCAATCTAAAAAACACAGGATCGTTACCACTAATCTAACCGATTCTATCTCAATTCGGAATATAGAAATGATACAATATCATGTAATTTTGTTGCATGAATCCTTAAAATACGATATGATAACATCAGATTAGCAAAACAGGCAAAAAACAGGAGACACGTATGAACAAAACCTTTAAAAATTCTTATTATGTTCAAACCCTAAATTTAACAGCACTTTCCGTCTATAATGTCGGTTTTCAGAAATGTGATCCCGGCTTTTGCTGGGGACCCGGTGTCCGCAACCACTATTTGATCCACTACATCCGAAGCGGAAGTGGAATTTATACCAAAGGAGGGCAAATCTTTTCCTTACATGCCGGTGATTGTTTTCTCGTCTATCCAGATGTAGAATCCATGTATCAGGCTGATCTGGAAACACCCTGGGAATACAGCTGGGTCGGTTTTCAAGGTGTCGATGCCGAGCCGATCATCAATGCTGCTGGTTTCACACCCAATCAGCCTTTGCTGCGGCAAATCGCAAACGGAGATGCCTTAGACCGGCAGATTCATCACATTTACGATGCCCGCGGCAACAGTTTTGCCAATTCCGTTGAAATGTCCGGCCGTCTCTACACCAGCTTAGCCTGCCTTTTAACAAATGCCGATGCCCATACTTCGGAAACCTCTTACGATGATTACGTAAAATCGGCCATTGATTATATGCATTCCCACTATTCGTATCCGATCAGCATTCAGGAAGTGGCGGATTATGTCGGTGTCAGCCGCAGCCATCTCTTTCGGGCATTTCAACAATGCAGACAGCAATCTCCGAAAGAATATCTCACTTCAATCCGTATTGAAGAAGCCTGTCGTATGCTGAAAGACACCCCCTTATCGATCACCGTAATCGCCAACTCCCTGGGATTCGACAATAGCTTATATTTTTCAAAAGTATTTCGAAAAGCAGTGGGATGTTCCCCCACCGAATACATTCATCGACATAAACATTTTGTTTAAGATACAAGGCGTACAGCTTATCCAATGTATCGTAACCCCCTTGTCTCAACTATAGAGATATAAGCTATGAGATATAAGCTATGGAGCGTATCAAATAATCGTAGGGTCAAAAAATATATCGTTGTCATCTACCTTAATTTTCGATATACTGTAATTCAAGCACAACAGAACCAGCCTTGCGAAACACAAGTATCTATAGTGGTTCCCGTGCAATCCACCATGTGAATTGAACTATAAGCAACTATTTTAGAGAGGATTTATTTATGAAAACTACATTTGGAATAACAAAAGATGGAAAAGAAGCATCTTTATATACGATCTGCAATGCCAAAGGCATGACCGCCCAGATCAGTGATTACGGCTGTGCCGTCGTATCACTTAAAGTCCCCGTGTCTAAGGAAAAGCTCTTAGACGTTGTATTGGGATACGATACTGTATCCGGTTACGAAGACAATCCGCAGTGCTTTGGCTGCTGCATCGGCCGTAATGCGAACCGAATCGGCAATGCCTCCTTTTCTTTAAATGGGAAAACTTACCAGCTGGAAGCCAATGCCGGCTCAAACAACCTGCACTCCAGCTTACAAGACGGCTACCATAAACGTATCTGGGAAGTCATTTCCCAAACAGATCATAGTATTTCCCTGCGTATGGATTCACCAGACAACGACCAGGGCTATCCCGGTAACTGTATCACAACCGTTACCTATACCATAACCGATAACAACGCACTTTCCATCCATTATCAGGGAATCTGTTCCGAAGAAACCCCCTGGAATGTCACCAATCATTCCTATTTCAACTTGAATGGACACGACAGCGGCAGTATTGAAGATACCATTCTCTGGCTGAATTCCTCGTTCTATACACCGACGAATGCAGAATCGATTCCGACCGGAGAAATTGCCCCGACTGCCAATACCCCCATGGATTTTACAACCCCTACTGCGATTGGTGCACGTATTGAGGATGATTTTGAAGCCCTGCGATTTGCTGGCGGTTACGATCACAACTACTGCCTGCCGGCTGCCAATACTTCTCCTTCTAATACCCTGCCCCTCGTCGCCAGAGCACATTCTCTCAAAAACGGTCTGATATTGGAAACTTATACCGACCGTCCCGGTGTCCAGCTCTATGTTGGCAATTTTATCGAGTCAGACACAGGAGATGTAATCGGAAAAGGCGGCGTTCTTTACAAAAATCGCCATGGATTTTGCCTAGAAACACAGTACTATCCAGACAGTGTCAACCATCCGAACTTTCCCTCCTGCATTCAAAAGCCGAATACCGAATTAGAAAGTACAACCGTCTTTCAATTCCGCACCCTTAGCTAAATTTTTTACTTTCTCAAATTACTCCCACGGCTTGCCGCGGGGGCTCATCTGACAAAAAAAGCTTCTTACAAGCCATTTGGAACCAATGCCATAACCATGACACAGGCTCCTCTGACAGTAAGAAGCTTTTTTAACTGTTCTAACAATAAGAAACCCTTTTTACTTGATTGAAACCAAAACAGAAAACTCTATCAATCCAATTAAAATGCCAAATGAATGGAGCCCTGTTTTCGGATATTCATCACGTATACATTTTCTTCGCCCATTTTGCTGCTCATATAAGCTTTGTACTCCGCAGAATGCTCTTTCGGAATAACCGCCATAATTACACCTGCAAATCCGCCGCCATGTACACGACAAACACCTTTTCCTAATTTTTTCAGGTACATTTCGGTCAGCGCCAACGCAATACTAATCGACTGTTCGGTATAATTTGAAATCGTGTAGCAGTTCTGAAGCCATTTCCAAGAAGAATTACCAGATTCTGTGATTACCTGAAGAAATGCTTCATAATCCTGTTCCTTTAACGCTTTTACTGCGGTATCCACACGTTCATTCTCCGTAAAGAAATGAAGTGCGCGCATAACAGCACGATCTCCTGCATAAGCACGTACCTTCGGAAGATTTTCCAGAAGTTCCTCTAAAGTACAATCCGCTAACACTTCTTTTCCAAAATAAGCTGCTACTTTTTTCATTTCATTCGGAATAGAAGAATAATCTGCACTTAAATCGGCATGTCCTTTTCCAGTATTGATGATGAACAGATCGCAGCCAATTTGATCAAAGGTAAAATCCATCTGCTCCACGGCCATATCCGGTGAATGGAAATCAATTGAAATCACACCGCCGGATGCACATGCCATCTGATCTAGCAGGCCAGATGCTTTATCCCAGTAAGCATTCTCTGCAAACTGACCAATTTTCGCATACTCTTTAACTGTTAAACGATCTTCGTTAAATAAATAGTCGATGATACAGCAGATCAGCATTTCAAAAGCAGCGGAAGAACTCACACCTGCCGCACTAATTACATTGCTTGTGATAAAAGCATTAAAACCGCCAATTTTATAGCCTGCACGCTGGAATCCTTTTAAAATACCTTTCAACAGAACCGTTGTACCCGTTTTCTGTCTCGAAGGCTCCAGATCCTGCAGATCGATCACTAAATTCTGATTATAGGTTTCACTAAAAATCCGTACTTTTTGTTCCTGGTTCACACCAGCTGCCGCTACACAATCCAAATTAATACTGCCTGCTAAAATTTTACCCAGATTATGATCGGTATGATTGCCGCTAATCTCGGTACGACCCGGTGATGAGAAAAATTCAAACTCTCCATCTCCATAGTGTTCTGCATAACCTTTTGCCACATGTGCATAACGCTCCACATTCTTTGCGACCTGTTCAGCACCATACATTTCCTCAAATAAACTTGCCGCTTTTTCTTCCTTTAAAACAGCTAATGCCTTTTCTAACTTCATGAAATTTCCTCCATTTCCGCCTCATATTTTTTCGGCTTCTTGTATTTTCCTTGTTCTTCTGGTTTCGATTGTAGTCGACTTACCTTTTTCTTGGGATTCTATTCGACTTGTCTTCTGCTTGGATCATATTCTAGTGATCTTCTGCTTTGGTTACAGTCTACTGATCTTCTGCTTTGGTTACAGTCTACTGATTTTCTGCTTGAAGTGTAGTCTACTTGTCTTCTGCTTGAAGTGTAGTCTACTTATCTTCTGCTTGGAGTATAGTCGACTAATCGTTTGTTTCGATTCTATTCGACTTGTGTTTTGCTTGATTTGTATTATAATAGATACAGTTCTGTTTGCGCAACTATTATATTTGCATATACTTGCACAATATTGAGATTTATGATTCTGTCTTTCCCAATGCAGAAGCCACTCTCCATCAGATTACACTGTGACATCAAATCGCACTATGACATCAGATCACACTATGCCATCAGATTGCACTATGACATTAAATTGCATCATGACATTAGATTGCACTATGACATTAAATTGCACCATGATACTATGATTTATGATAAGGAAGGTTTTCATGCAAATTCATATTGATCCCCAACAAAAAGAAGTAAAAACACACGGTAACTATAATTATCCCGTCTGTCTTAGTTATGAACAGATCAGTGCTTATGAATCCGGTTCTTTCCAATGGCATTGGCATCCGGAAATCGAACTCACGCTGATTTTAAACGGTGAAATGATTTATCAAATTAATCAAGATATCTATCATGTGAAAGCTGGACAGGCACTTTTTGGAAATTGCAATACCCTTCATACTGGTAAAATGCTGCCGGCCACAGATTTTCCTGAAGTTTGCAAAAAAGATTGCGAATATTTATCCATTACTTTTCATCCACGTATTCTTTATGGAAATGAAACGAGCCTTTTCAAAACCAAATATACCGACTGCATCTGCTGCGGCAATACCCTGCCTTCCCTGCATCTCGACGGTTCCCAGGATTGGCATCACCAGGCAATTTTTCATTTAAAACAAATTCATCAGATTCAAAAAGAAAATTCTTCTGCTGCAGAACTCCGAATCCAGATTGAACTTTCCCAGTTCTGGCTGCTTCTTTATACCTGGTTTCAAAACAGCACAAAAATCTGCAGCCGTACAGCCTGAAAAATCAGGAACGACTGCAGAGTATTTTAATTTATATTCAAGAACATTATGCGGAAAAGATTACCCTGGACGACCTTGCCCGTTCGGTTAATATCTGCCGCAGTGAATGCTGCCGTTTTTTTAAAGCACAGATTGGCGAAACATTATTTCACTATCTGCTTCACTATCGAATTCACCAAAGCCTTTCTCTGCTAACCGAAACCAGTCTATCTATTACAGAAATCGCAGAGCGAACTGGCTTTTCCTCTCCTGCTTATTTTTCCAGAATCTTCCACAAATTCATGGAACTTTCACCCGCTGCCTACCGAAAAAAGATGGCATTAGCGATTAACAAAGCAGAGGAGTTTCAGAAGTTTCAGGAAATAAACCTTTCCACAGAGATTTAGATTTAGGTTTAATTTTAGTCTTAGTCTTCGTCCTCTACAATTTCTTCAATATCATGAACAGGCGGTTCCAGTCCTTCGATTTTCAGATGATTTTTCTCTGCATAATCCCACAAAGCTGCATGAATCGCCTGCTCTGCCAAAAGAGAACAATGCACCTTCACCGGGGGCAGACCATCCAATGCTTCCATAACTGCCTTATTCGTTACCTGCAGCGCTTCCTGTACGGTCTTTCCCTTTACCAATTCTGTCGCCATACTGCTGGTTGCAATCGCCGCACCGCATCCAAATGTTTTAAATTTCACATCTTGAATGATCTGATTTTCATCCACATCCAGATACATACGCATAATATCGCCACATTTCGCATTACCAACTGTACCAACACCACTGGGATTTTCGATTTCACCTACATTCCGGGGATTTGAAAAATGATCCATTACTTTTTCGCTATACATAATTTTTTCCTTTCTCTGCTGAAGATGTGCTAGTAAACTTTCTACTAACATACTCTAATAAACACTTTACTAACATATTCTAATAAACACTCTACTAACATGTGCTAGTAAATGATTTCTGATACGTCTCCGCATCTTTATCCTGCTAAATCCAAATACTGTGTTATCTGTTTTCAGATCAAGTATAAACAAATCTATTTTATGCGCCTTAGTTCTTTCCCTCTGAAATAAAATCTTCATATAAAGGGGACATATTACGCAGTCTTTCAATAATTCCTTTCAAAGAATCGACTGTATGATCCATATCTTCTTTTGTTGTACGATCCGAGATCGTCATCCGCAAAGAACCATGTGCAATTTCATGTGGCAGGCCGATTGCTAATAAAACATGGGACGGATCTAAAGAACCTGAAGTGCAGGCAGAACCACTCGAAGCACAAATACCATTTGCATCCAGCATGATCAAGAGCGATTCACCTTCTACAAAACGGAAGCAGAAATTAATATTATTCGGAAGTCGATCCACACGATCTCCATTCAAACGACAATACGGTATTTCCTGTTCAATTCTGTTTATCGTATAATCACGAAGCTGTTTTTCATAATCCATCCGTTCCTGTATTTTGCCAGCTGCTAATTCAGCGGCTTTTCCCATTCCAACAATTCCTGGAACATTATGAGTACCGGCACGTTTTTTTCGCTCCTGCGCTCCTCCATGAATAAAGGAACTAATCTTTACCCCTTTCCGTACATAAAGAACCCCGATTCCCTTCGGACCATGAATCTTATGACCGCTTGCACTTAACAGATCAATCTGCATCTGCTCCACATCAAGCGGAATATGCCCAAAAGCTTGTACAGCATCTGTATGGAACAATACCTGATGTGCTCTTGCAATCTTTCCAATTTCTTCCAACGGCTGAATCGTACCAATTTCATTATTCGCAGCCATAATGGAAATTAAGATTGTATCCGGACGAATTGCCGCTTCCAAAGCCTCCAGAGAAATTTTTCCCGATTCATCCACATCCAGATACGTCACTTCAAATCCTTGTTTTTCCAGCCATTCTGCAGTATGAAGAATCGCATGATGTTCAATCTTACTCGTAATAATATGCTTTCCTTTCTTTGCATACTGCTCCGCAATCGACTTTAACGCCCAATTATCCGATTCACTGCCGCCTCCTGTAAAATAAATCTCACGCGGCTGTGCATGAATCAAATCGGCAATCTTAGTTCTTGCTTCTTCGACTGCTTTCCCCGCTGCACCTGCAAAGCTATAAATACTGGACGGATTCGCATAAACCTCACAAAAATAAGGTTTCATCGCTTCAAAAACCTGCTCATCTACCATTGTCGTTGCTGCATTATCTAAATAAATTAATTTTTTCGTACCTTCCATAAGATGCTCCTTTACTCCTTTTCCTGTATGTTTACTAGGAATTTATCTTTTATTTTTCCTGCTCCTCTAAATGAGTGAGCAGGAATGTTTTGGAAAGCTTTTTCTTTCTGATAAAAGAATAACACTTATTCCATACTTTGTCAATAGGTTTTATGTAAAAAGAATTTCAACAAGAGCACGTCTTTTCCTGACTCACATTAGAAATCGCATCGATCGTGTCTTCAATCTTCTCATTCTCCAAATTCTGCAGATCGGCGATCGTAATATTATCAATTACCTGATTAATTGCTTGATAAAGTTTATCCCATACAACGACCGTCGCACATTGATGTTGACGCTCACATCCAGGATGAGATGCCGATACACAGCTAACCGGTGCTAAATCTCCTTCTGTCAAACGTAAAATCATCCCCACCGTATAATCTGCCGGCTTTCTGCTCAACATATAGCCCCCTTGAGGACCACGGATGCTTCGAACCATACCTGCTTTATTCAATATCGCAATAATCTGCTCCAAATATTTCAATGAAATCTGCTGCCGCTCTGCTACATCTTTCAATTTGATTGCCTCTCCAACAGGCTGTCCTGCCAAATCCAGCATAACACGCAAAGCATATCTTCCTTTTGTCGAAATCATAAAGAAATTGATCCTCCTACTCTTTTATAAATCAAGTAACCATTCAGAGCCAACTCAAAAATACGTTGAATATGTTGAATACGTTATATACGTTGTATTCGTTGTATTCCGCACTGCAACGTATTTCATTTATATAGAATCTCCACCAAATAACAGCGTATTTTCTCTATGCAGTATACCCACCAAATAGTATCATATCTGCCAAATAAACAAATAAAGTTTTGCATCGCTTTGAACTATTACAAGTACAAAACAAGGATAGCACACTTTTCCTAGCTAGTCAATAGGAATTGTCTATTTCAAATCATCCAACTTCTGCTTCAATTGCTTCAAATAACGTTCTTTTAAGCGATTTTTTTCTTCTAATTTTACAATCTTATCCTGTAAAAATTGAATGTAATCCATCGCCAGCTCCGCACCGGAAGCATCTTCAAAATTTCCTTCTGCACGAACCTGTTTCAGCCAACTCATTAACGATTTCTCGCGAATTTCGTGAAAGGTATTATCTTCTCTTATCTTAAACATCTGAAATTCCCCCTATTCTTTTTTATCAATCCATACTTTCTATTATAAGAATTCCACTCATTCATTGCAAGCCATAAATAACAAAAAAGAACCCACCAGATTCTCTGATCGATTCTAAAAAAATAATGCCCAGAGCCGGAATCGAACCAGCGACACGAGGATTTTCAGTCCTCTGCTCTACCAACTGAGCTATCTGGGCATATAAATTACATATCCAATTAAAAAAATGGGGGAAGGTGGATTCGAACCACCGAAAGCATAGCTAGCAGATTTACAGTCTGTCCCCTTTGGCCACTCGGGAATTCCCCCATAACAAAATTTATAAAATTATAATTGAAGTTTGTACCTTCAAAACTGCACATTGTCTTTCTTTATCTATGCATCGCTCCGTTCTCACG
>CAZTHP010000093.1:0-9488 GCA_964613155.1 uncultured Lachnospiraceae bacterium
CCAAGGTTATTCTTATGCTTGGACACTTTCACATAATTAAACGTGAATTAGATTTTTCACTGGCTGATACTTTTGCCCTGAAACTGGATAAAAGCCTTTGCCCTGTGATACTTTAATTATTCAAACTCAATCGTTCCCGGCGGTTTACTGGTCAAGTCGTACATGACTCGATTGACCCCCTTGACTTCATTAATAATTCGGCTTGTTACTTTAAATAAGACCTCATAAGGAATCTCAGCGGCTTCTGCTGTCATAAAATCAGAGGTTGTTACTGCACGCAATGCAACTGCGTAATCATAGGTTCTAAAATCTCCCATAACGCCTACTGATCTCATATTAGTGAGTCCTGCAAAATATTGATTCACGCAGCGATCTAAGCCTGCTTTTGCAATTTCTTCACGATAAATCCAATCTGCATCCTGTACGATTTTAACTTTTTCTTCTGTTATCTCACCTATAATACGAATCCCCAGACCCGGTCCCGGGAAAGGCTGACGAAATACCAGATATTCCGGGATTCCCAATTCCAATCCAGCTTTTCGTACTTCATCCTTAAAAAGCATCCGTAACGGTTCAATAATTTCTTTAAAATCTACTACACTCGGAAGTCCACCTACATTATGATGTGATTTGATCACTGCGGAATCTCCATTGCCGCTTTCAATAACATCCGGATAAATCGTTCCCTGTACCAAATAATCTACAGCGCCGATTTTCTTAGCTTCTTCCTCGAAAACGCGAATAAATTCTTCTCCGATAATTTTACGTTTCTGTTCGGGTTCTTCAATCCCCTTTAATTTCTCGTAATAACGCTGCTGTGCATTGACACGGATAAAATTCAGCTCATAAGGACCATTTGGACCAAATATTGCTTCCACTTCATCGCCTTCATTTTTTCTAAGCAGACCATGATCTACAAATACGCAAGTAAGCTGTTTGCCGATTGCCTTTGAAAGCATAACAGCTGCTACGGAAGAATCTACGCCGCCAGATAATGCACAAAGTACTTTACCATCACCAATTCGTTCTTTTAAGGCTGCAATTGTTTCATCCACAAAGGACCCCATTTCCCAATCGCCTTTGCATCCACAAATATTCAAGACGAAGTTCTTCAGCATCTGCATGCCTTCTTTTGTATGCATAACTTCTGGATGGAACTGAGTTGCATACAATTTCTTTTCCGGGCATGACATCGCTGCGGCCGGGCAAACAGGAGTTTTCGCAGTAATCTGGAATCCTTCCGGCACTTTTGCAATATAATCTGTATGACTCATCCAGCAAACAGTTTTTGCGGATACACCTTGAAATAATTCATCGGCAGTATCCACTTCCACTTCCGTATGACCATATTCACTCACTGGCGCAGTTTCTACAACACCGCCTAACGTATAAGCCATCAGCTGAGAGCCGTAACAAATTCCCATAATCGGAACGCCGATTTCAAAAATAGCTTTTTCATAATGAGGAGATGTCTCATCGTATACACTATTCGGACCACCCGTAAAAATAATACCCTTCGGATTCAGTGCTTTTAGTTCTTCCAGGCTTGTAGTATAAGGTTTTACCTCACAGTAAACATTACATTCTCTTACACGCCTTGCGATCAACTGGTTGTACTGACCGCCAAAGTCCAATACAATAACTAATTCTCTTTTCATATTTCCTCCCATTGCGCCAGAACGAACATCTGACCCCTCTTTTGCATAAATTCACAGGGTTTCTCCAATCGCCTGTAAACAGCTGAAAGATAATAATTTTCAGCTCGAACAAACGAAAAAGTTCTTTATAAAAGCCTTTTTCCAGAAAACATTTTTCTCAGAAGTTTCTTTCATTTTAAAAGATTTTTTTCCGAAGTTTTTCATTTTTTTTACTCAGAATCTTTTTCAGAAAATCTCTCTTTCAGAAATTTCCGTCAAAGTCTTCTTCTTCATAAATATCTGCATCGTCTTTTAAATTAGACGTTTTTTCTGTTTCCTCAAAATCTGCATCATCAACATCTACAACTGATGATACTTCTGCTCCACAGGAATTGCAAAAACGAGAACCCAAAGGCGATTTCGCTCCACATTCAGCACAAGTAACCGTCCGTTTTAATTTATCCAGTTCTGCTTCTAAATTAATGATACGCTCTTTACTATCTGCTGCTTTCTGTAAAAGCGGAATGAAAATTTCATCAATTTCTCCTGCTGCATGAGCACAGAACAATTTTCCAATCTCCGCATAAGTATTGTTCATCTTCAATTCTTCTGTTTTGATATCTGCTTTTATCTTCGCAATTGTTGCTGCTTCTTTTGCTGCTTCCATTGCTTTCTTACCATTTTCTTTTAAAAATCCACTAAATCCATCCATTGATACCATAAACAATCCTCCTTTCAAAGATCTTGATTTTTCAGATCAATCCAAACTCTAACTATCGCAATCACCTTTGCTTTGAGTTTAGATTACTTGTACCCCGGATTACGATTGCCCTCGCCTGATCGGGTTAAATACCAAAATCTAACGAGGGCAAAAATATTTACGCTCATTATAATGAACAAAAAAACAAAAGTCAACCCGCAATCTACTCTGCTTATGCTCGGATTCTCGTATTTTTCTTAATACACTAATCTCTGTTTTTAACGTTCCCTTTCGACCTCTGCTTCCAGATTCTTTTCAAGCAGTTCCCTGCTCTACTCCTACTTCCTTCCCAGGTACTTTTTCAAACAGCTTCCTGTTCTACTTCTACTTCCTTTCCAGGTACTTTTTCAAACAGCTTCCTACTCCAATTCTACTTCCATTCCCAGACACTTTTCAAGCAGTTCCCTGTTCTACTTCCTTCCCAGATACTTTTTCAAACAGCTTTCTACTCCAATTCTACTTCCATTCCCAGATACTTTTTCAAATAGTGTCCTGTGTAAGACTGCTCACATACGGCTACTTCTTCGGGTGTCCCCTGAGCGATGACTGTTCCGCCGCCGCTGCCGCCTTCCGGTCCCATATCAATAATATAATCGGCGGTTTTAATCACATCCAGGTTGTGCTCAATTACAAGAACTGTATTGCCGCCTTCTGCCAGCCGTTCCAAGATTTGAATTAGCTTGTGAACATCCGCAAAATGCAGCCCTGTAGTAGGTTCATCTAAAATATAGATGGTTTTTCCCGTGCTCCGTCGGCTTAATTCTGCTGCAAGCTTGATTCGCTGCGCCTCTCCGCCGGAAAGTGTGGTCGATGGCTGGCCTAACTTCACATAAGAAAGCCCTACGTCATTTAAGGTTTCAATCTTACGCAGAATAGAAGGTAAATTTTTAAAATAATCCAGTGCTTCTTCTACTGTCATATCCAGCACATCGTAAATATTTTTCCCTTTGTACTGCACCTCTAATGTTTCCCGATTATAACGTTTGCCTTTGCATACTTCACAGGGAACATAAACATCCGGCAGAAAATGCATTTCTATTTTCAAAATACCGTCTCCGCTGCATGCTTCACAGCGTCCGCCTTTCACATTAAAACTAAAACGACCTTTTTTATAACCTCTCGCTTTGGCATCCGGTGTCGATGCAAATAGATCTCGAATCTGATCGAATACCCCCGTGTAAGTAGCAGGATTCGAACGCGGCGTCCGTCCAATCGGAGATTGATCGATCACAATAACCTTATCCAACTGTTCTGCGCCTTCGATCTGATCGTATTTTCCTGGAATCGTATGCGCACGATTTAATTTACGTGCCAATGTTTTATACAAAATCTCATTAACCAACGAGCTTTTACCAGATCCCGACACACCCGTTACACAGGTAAATACCCCCAACGGAAAATCTACATCGATGTGACGCAGGTTATTTTCTGCTGCACCTTTTACATGCAGCCAACCAGTGGGCACGCGGCGTGTCTGCGGTACTGGAATTTTGCGGCGTCCACTTAAATATGCACCCGTGACCGATTTCCGGCTTTTCATGATCTGCGCCGCGGTTCCCTGCGCGATGATTTCTCCGCCATGTTCGCCAGCCCCAGGACCGATATCTACAATATAGTCCGCAGCGAACATCGTATCTTCATCATGTTCTACTACGATCACACTATTTCCCAGATCACGCAGCTGCTTTAAGGTATGAATGAGCTTATCATTGTCACGCTGATGCAATCCGATACTTGGTTCATCTAAAATATAAGCAACTCCGACCAGACCAGAACCAATCTGCGTCGCCAAACGAATCCGCTGCGCTTCCCCGCCTGATAATGTTCCGGTGGCACGTGATAAGGAAAGATAATCCAATCCGACATCGATCAAAAACTGGATTCGTGACTGAATCTCTTTTAAAATCTGGCTGCCGATCGCAAGCTGTATTTCCGTTAACTGCATGGTTTTGAGAAACTCATGAAATTCCCCAATCGACATCTGTGTCATTTCATAAATATTCCGATCACAGATTGTAACTGCCAGAGAAGAACGTTTTAACCGCTGTCCCCGACAAAGCTTACACGGTGTAATCTGCATATAAGTTTCATACTCCGCCTTCGAAGATTCTGAAGATGTTTCGCGATAACGACGTTCTACATTTCGAATCAGTCCTTCAAATGCTACATCATAAACACCTTCTCCGCGCATTCCTTTGTAATGCACTTTCACTTCGTGTCCATCTGTTCCATAAATTAAAATATTATAGATTTCTTTTGGATAGTCCTGAAATGGCGTTTCCAGATCAAAATGATACTCTTGTGACAATGCTTTTAAAATCGCATGGGTAAAACTGGATTGATCGGTACAGCTCTGCCAACCTGGTACAATAATCGCCCCCTGCGAAATACTCAGCGTTTGATCAGGAATCATCAGATTAACATCAAATTCCATTTTATAACCAAGCCCGGCACAATCGGGGCAGGCACCAAATGGATTGTTAAAGGAAAAGCTGCGCGGCTCTACTTCTTCAATACTGATTCCACAATCTGGACAAGCAAAACTCGTACTGAAGCGAACCGATTCGCCTCCAATGATATCTACCAGCATCAATCCATCTGTCAGCCCTAAAACCGTTTCAATCGAATCCGCCAAACGGCGTTCAATCCCTTCTTTTATCACAAGGCGATCTACCACGATCTCGATTGTATGCTTTAAATTTTTATCCAGCTCAATTGTTTCACTCAATTCATACAAATTACCATCAATCCGAACCCGTACATAACCACTCTTTCGCGCATGTTCCAGAACTTTTTCATGGCGTCCCTTTCGACCGCGAACCACCGGCGCTAACAGCTGTATTTTCGTTCGCTCCGGCAGCTTCATCAGCTGCGTTACCATTTGATCCACACTTTGTTTACGAATTTCCTTTCCGCACTGCGGACAATGCACAATTCCAGCACGCGCATATAAGAGACGCAGATAATCATAAATTTCGGTCACCGTACCAACTGTCGAACGTGGATTGCGATTTGTCGATTTTTGATCAATGGAAATAGCCGGCGGAAGCCCTTCAATACTGTCTACATCCGGTTTCTCCATCTGCCCCAGGAACTGTCTCGCATAAGAAGACAGTGATTCCATATAACGCCGCTGCCCTTCCGCATAAATCGTATCAAACGCCAGAGAAGATTTGCCCGAACCACTTAATCCGGTCAATACAACCAGCTTATTGCGTGGAATATCTAGTGAAACATTTTTCAAATTGTGCTCATGAGCACCGCGTATCCTAATATATTTCATCTTTGTACTCATAATCTTATTATCCCTATCTTCCTTTTCTTTATTCGATATTCAGTAAATACCCTTTGCATTTCGTATAACGCTCAGGCTTTCTATCGTTATTCTTTCAATCTAACACCTTTTCCGATTTTTATAAACACTTTTTTTATTTCAGCACAGTTTTCAGGTTTTATAAGCATTCTTTTTATTCAGCACAATTTCAGGTTTTATAAACATTCTTTTTATTCAACACAGTTTTCAGATTTTATAAACATTCTTGTTATTCTGCACAATTTTAGTTTTTATAAACACTCTTGTTATTCAAGACAATTTCAGGTCTTATAAACATTCTTTTTATTCAGCATAATTTCAGTTTTTCTATAGATACCCTTTTAATTCCAACATCTTATCACGCAGTTGCGCTGCTTCTTCAAAGTTTAATTCCGCTGCTGCCTGATTCATTTTCTTTTGAATCTGCGCGATTAATTTCTCCAATTCTTTTTGATCCATGGATTCCGGGTCTTTCTCCAATTTCATGGAAGACGGCTCTGCTTCCTTGGAAATACGGATCAAATCCCTCACTGCTTTTCGGATCGTTTGCGGAGTAATTCCATGTTCTTCATTGTAGGCTTGCTGAATCGCACGTCTTCGATTCGTTTCTTCAATCGCTTCCCGCATCGAATCCGTCATCTGATCTGCATACATTACCACATGTCCCTCGGCATTTCGCGCCGCACGCCCAATGGTCTGAATCAAGGAAGTACGAGAACGCAGAAATCCCTCTTTATCAGCATCTAAAATCGCCACCATACTGATTTCTGGAATATCCAATCCTTCTCGAAGCAAATTGATTCCGACCAACACATCA
Organism: uncultured Lachnospiraceae bacterium; assembly: GCA_964613155.1. GTDB lineage: Bacteria > Bacillota > Clostridia > Lachnospirales > Lachnospiraceae > TWA4. Next base: position 6,528 of record CAZTHP010000093.1, read on the forward strand.
AATACATCCAAACGCATATCGCGAATAATCTCAGAACGCTCCAGCGTATCAATATCCGAATGCAAATACCGCACACGAATTCCCACTTCTTTCATATAGGAAGTCAGATCTTCTGCCATTCGTTTTGTCAACGTTGTCACTAATACTTTATTTTTCTTCTCCACTTCCCCACGGATTCGTCCAATCAGATCATCAATCTGCCCTTCTACCGGACATACTTCAATCTCAGGATCCAGCAAACCCGTCGGACGGATGATCTGCTCTACCCGCATCAATTCATGCGTATCCTCATACACATTTGGTGTAGCCGATACAAACATCATTTGATCAATGTGTGATTCAAACTCCGAAAATTCCAACGGTCGGTTATCCAAGGCTGACGGAAGCCGGAAGCCAAAATCTACCAACGTTTGCTTCCGCGAACGATCGCCAGCGTACATCCCCCGAACCTGCGGAATCGTAATATGCGATTCATCTACCATGATCAGAAATTCATCTGGGAAATAATCTAACAGTGTATATGGCGGTGTCCCCGGTTCCAACCCGGTTAAATGCCGCGAATAATTTTCAATTCCCGTACAAAAACCCGTTTCCCGCAGCATTTCTACATCATAATTTGTTCGCTCTGTAATTCGCTGCGCTTCCAACAGCTTATCTTCACTGCGAAACCACGCTGCCCGCTCTAACATTTCTTCCTGAATTGCCTGAGCCGCCTGTTCAATCTGCTCTTTCGGTACAACATAATGAGACGCCGGAAAAATAGCCGTATGACTCAATTCTGATTTTACCATCCCCGTCAAAGCATCAATCTCTACAATTCGCTCAATCTCGTCTCCAAAAAATTCAACACGCACCGCCAGATCCGAAGATGCCGCCAAAAATATTTCCAACACATCTCCCCGAACCCGAAAAGTCCCTCTATGAAAATCTAAATCATTTCGTGTATACTGTATCGCGATCAAACGATCAATAATCTCATCCCGATCCCGTTCCATACCCGGTCGCAGAGAAATCACCATGTTTTTATAATCAATCGGCGAACCCAGTCCATAAATGCAGGAAACCGAAGCAACAATGATCACATCCTGGCGCTCCGCCAAAGCCGCAGTCGCCGAATGACGCAGCTTATCGATTTCCTCATTAATCGCAGAATCCTTCTCAATATACGTATCCGTAGAAGGAACATAAGCCTCCGGCTGATAATAATCATAATAGGATACAAAATACTCCACTGCATTCTCTGGGAAGAACTCCTTGAATTCGCTGTAGAGCTGGGCTGCCAGAGTCTTATTGTGGGCGATGATAAGTGTAGGTTTATTTAATTGTGCAATGACGTTTGCCATGGTAAACGTCTTACCAGAGCCCGTAACGCCTAATAACGTCTGAAATTGATTGCCCTCTTGAAAGCCTTTTACGAGGGCTTCGATCGCCTGAGGCTGGTCACCAGTCGGGGCGTATTCTGAATGTAATTTAAAGATATTTTTTGTATCTTGCATAAATACCTCCAAAATCTATAGTATAAAAATTTGTCTGTCAGTCTCAAATTTATGTGATTTTGAAAATTCAAATAGACTGATGGAGTTAATTTTTGCTTTTACACGAATTCTAGTTGAGTCAATTCTTATAATAGTTCCATTCTCACGTAATTTTTTAAGTATTCTCCATACCTGTCTATCACTAGTTTCCAATTCCGCTGCCATACCTCTCCCTGTCACTGTCGATTCTTGAGGTAAAAATTCTAATACCCTATGTTCCGCATCATTATCGCTGACATTGCTGACATTATTATTGTCAGCAGAAGATCTGTCTTTTGGCACAGAAAACGGAAATTTTATTTTTATAAATGGTTGTTGTCATCTGCTGATAAGATCTCCCCATACTGATAGAGCAACCACTTGGAGACATACCACTTTTCTTAATATAATATTATTTCTCAAGTCCACTGAAAATCAATATCTTAATAACAGGAACATTATCAACCGTATCACTGACAATATCAAACAATCCCCAAGTAGACGGAAGAATATTATTCTTAATGCGGTCTGCAATCTTTAACTGAGTGCCATCTAAATCAGGAACACCAACTCTTTTCCATCATCGTCTAAGCCGATGTATAAGACACCACCTTCTCGATTGTTCAAAAAAGCTACAATTTCTTTTTCCAATTTATCATTCAATTCAGTACGATTATTTTCTTGAAGATTTCAAAATTCCTCTCTATTCTCCTTATCCACTTTTTAAGCAGTCAGTAAAACATATATTACAGTAACTTCTTCATTCTTCCTATAAATATTGATGAAATATATTTATCCTCTATTTTTTAAATAGCTAGTAAAAATCACCTCATTTCAGTTATTCAATATTTTCGAATAACTGAATTTCGTTGCACACGTGTAGCCTTTTTATCATTTCATCATTACACGAATTTAGGTCACAACTCGATTTGTATTTTCCGTCCAAAGCATGTTTTTTAGCCTAAATTATACGAAAAAAATGGATAAAATAGACGTTTCAGCACCCAAAATCAATCAAAGCCATACTAGGATACAAAATACTCCACTGCATTCGCTGTAGAACTGTGCTGTCAGAGTCTTATTGTGGGCAATGATATCGCCGATTGGAGCGTATGCGGTAATCATGGATATTTCTTTGTATGTGGTACGAAAATAGCTGGTTTCCTTTTTTCTATTCAGTATACCATTTTAAATGCAAAAAGTACAGAGCAGACGCGAATGTTTGTTCTGTGTTTTTTTACATTTTCTATTTTCAATACACCAGTTTACAACTTTTATAAATAACCGCTCCCTCGTGGGGAGCGGTTATTTCATTTTTTATCTATCCTAACACAGGCGGATATTTCAATCCACGCTCCCTCGTGGGGAGCGACTGTGTTCTCCTTTACAATCTTATAGACTCTCGGAATCTACAAGCCCCTATTTATGCGGTCTCTGCGATTCCATT
>CAZTHP010000094.1:0-9263 GCA_964613155.1 uncultured Lachnospiraceae bacterium
GTATCGCCTTGCCAAGGCGAGGGTCGCGGGTTCGAATCCCGTCTCGCGCTTTTTTTATTTCTATTTTTATATTTTACAATGGCTTTTATTTAATCTCTATATCATAAAGGATACTGGCAGTTTTTATCTGTCAGTATCCTGTTTTTTTACCCCTTTTTCCATTTGTCTCCAATTCCATACTTTCATTTTTTATCGTCTCCATCCCTCAATTCTTTTTCTAATATACTTTTTCTAATATACTTCTTCCGATACAGTTTTTAAGGGGTGTTTTTCAATGTACTTTTTTCGATATGCTTTTCCTGATATGCTTTTCAGTGTACTTTTCCTGATATGCTTTTCAGTGTACTTTTCCTGATATGCTTTTTTGCTGTGCAATTTTTTATCGTCTTAATCTCACATTCCCTCAAGCAGCTTTAAATAATCCTGAAAAACAGAAAAGACAGCCATGGTGCGGGCTGTCTTTTCTGATTCCGGCAACTTTGCCGGCTGCGAATAAGGATACAAAAAAGGAAAAATCCATAAAGGATTATCGGATCATAAATCAAAGGGTGCGAAGCTCTGATTTGTGACGATTGTATTGTTCTTTTATGCAATAAGAAAGACTTCAAAATCTTTCTTATCTTTATTGTATCACAAAAATAAAATTATGGAAATGAATTATACAGTAGAATAATATTAAAAAAATTGATATAATAAAATTAGCTTCTCTTAACCTCATAAAGGATTTTACGCACACATGACACAAGACCTATGCACACAGAATCGACAGACAACATGGTATACAAGAAGCGATACCGGATACATATACAGCACGCTACATAAGAACTACTACCAGATAGATAAACAGCACCGTATACAAGCACTAATACCCGACAGCTAGACAACACGTTACACAGAAACTAATACCCGACAGCTAGATAACACGTTACACAGGAACCAATGCCAGACACACAGGCACATGGATACCCAACAGGTGAATAATAATGGATCTCAAAAAATATGAAGTATTTGTAAAAACAGTGAAATGCGGCAGTTTATCAGAGGCTGCCAGAGTATTAGGTTACACGCAGTCCAATGTAACCCATATGATTCAGGGATTGGAAAACTATTTTGGTTTTTCTTTGATGATCCGAAACAAAGCCGGAATCATGCTGACAGAAAATGGAAAAATTATTCTTCCTTATGTCGAGAAGATTTTAGAAGAAAACCGACGCATGATGCAGACAGTGGAAGAAATCAATGGATTGGAAACTGGTGTTTTGCGGATTGGAACATTTTCCAGTGTCGCGATTCAATGGCTTCCGGAATGTATTCAAAAATTTAAACACGATTATCCCGGCATTCAGATTGAACTGCTCGATATGGCACCATTTGAAATCGAAAGCAAATTATTGGAAGGAAAATTAGATGTCGGCTTTTTAACAGAAACCGGAAATTTAAAAGTTGAATTTTTGCCTTTATACAAGGATGAGATGAAGGCCGTGCTGCCGGATCAGGAACCTTATCAAAGTATGGAATCCTATCCTGTAGAACGCTATGAAATCGACCCTTTTATCTTCCCTACGCACGGGCTGGATTGTGAAGTCAATCGAATCATGAAATTGGAGCACCTGCAGCCCAATAAAGCTTATCACGTACACGGTGATGACGCGATCATCGCTATGGTTGAGCACGGATTAGGAGTCAGTCTGCTGCCGGAATTGTATCTGCGCGAACGTAACCTCTCTCTCCTGATAAAAAGCCTCCATCCCTGCCACCACCGCATCATTGGCATTGGATGCTCTCACTACAAAACCAACCAACGAATTGTACGAAAATTCACAAAATATCTCCAGGAAGTCGTGAAAGAAAAACATCCTTTCTAATCTTTGACTTTATAGCATCTATATCATATACAATTGAAATTTTTTATTTTATTTCAGAAAAAGCAAAAAATTCGCTTGACAGAACCGAAAAAGTATAGTATGATAGGGACAGTTCAAGAGAGCAAACAAACATCTTGAACAGTAAGAAATGCGCGAGTGGCTCAGTGGTGGAGTATCGCCTTGCCAAGGCGAGGGTCGCGGGTTCGAATCCCGTCTCGCGCTTTTTTCTTTTGTCTTTTTTTCACAAAATCCCCTTTGATTGATTCTTTTATCGAACCGACCAAAGGGGATTTTCATTTCTCTATTTTTATTTCTCTCTAACTTTTTTCAATAACCAGAACCTCTATTTCCAATTGTTCAGCAGTTCCCCCAGTGTGATTTCTCCCCAGCTGTAATTCATTAAATAACTGCCTTTAAAAAGCTGTGCATATTCTTCTTTTCCCGAAAGATACTGATACAGATCGCATGTAACCCGGTCCATTACCAGACGCCGCTTTCCGTCTACCGCTTCTACCAGATCGGAAATCCCATATTCTTCGAGGGTACTTTTTAAACGAAGTGCTACTTTTCGATAACGGGAAAGTGTCAGAGGATTCACAGGTTCTTCTTCCCACAAAAAGCTGATGGCTTCTTCCGAAGTTACAAATCCCCCTTTTCGATCAACCAGCAATGCAAACAATTCTTTTGCTTTTTTATTTCGAAATGCAATCGGAGTATCTCCTACAAATACATCAAAATATCCGAAGGTGCGGATGAAAACCTGCTGTTTTTCTGGTAACTTGTCCAGTTCTTTCGGATGTTCTTCTTCCACTGCATACAGCATGACATAACGAGAAGTTTGAAAATCCGGTTCTTTTTCCGAACAGATTGCTTTAATCCTTCGCTCCGTTTCCGTTTTATAATCAAAATAGGTAAATTCTGCTTCGCCCGTTTGCAGCAAGGCAGCAAAATCTTCATAAGCTGCTTCACTGTTCACAATAAATTGTTTCAGTGGTGTGAACGTTTCCGTCAGCGGAAGCCATTCCTCTTTTGTATAACCAAAAAATTCGCATACATTTTCACTGGCATACAATGGCTTTACCATTTCTTGCGGCGAGACTTCAAATGCTGCGATTCCATCGGAAAATTGCATTACCAGATCACGCATCTTCCCTTTTAGCTGAATATTTTCTTCTTTTAATGCCGCTGCCTGATCCTGGTCTTTCATTTCACGACAGCAATAAAAACTCACAAATTCATTAATTTTGATAAAGATACCCGTATATTGCTTGACCGTATTTTCCGAAGAACGAGCCTGATACGTAATCTGCGGCGGTTTTCCATCCACTTTCCGCAGCTTTTTTTGACAAAAATCCTGAAAGAAACGGCGGATCCGCTCCTGATCGTTCCAATCTGCGGAAGAAATCAGCCATTTTTCCAAGGCATCCTCAATCCGCATGGCGATATTTTCAAATTGCTTAAAATAAGAAGTTTCTTCACAATGCAGACATTTTACCGTATTTGCATCCAGATTAAATTCAAAAATTTTATCATAAACATCCGCAAGTGCTTTTTGATACGTATGAGATTCCTTCGTCTCCTTTACCCGATAACGCTCGGTAATATCCATGCAGATACTTTGAAATTCCACATTTCCCTGCGAATCGAGGCGTTTTGCCGTCCAACCTAAAACCCGTGCACGCGTTCCATCGCAGCGAAGCAAGGTAATTTCCCCAGCAACCGGTGCTGCTCCTATCCGGATTTCTTCCAGATAGCGGGAAAATCGCCGACGGTCTTCCATGGGAATCATCAAAAAAATATTGCTTTTATACAGTTCCAAATCATCCATTTCGCCATCTTCTTTTTCTGGAAAACGCAAAAGCTCCAGCATATTGGAATCCATCTCGGTAATCTGAGGCTGTCTTTCACAAGTATATCGCAAAAAACCACACGGAACCTCCTCCTTCCAAAACTGCAGATCCAAAACGCCTTGATCAATTCTGCTCATAAGTGCTGTGATGTCCGTTAAGACCGAAGTTCCGATCAGCTCCCCTGCATCGTTTTTTGTGGAAGTCATCGTGTCTCTTACCCAGATCAACGTGCCATCTTGTTTCATCAGACGATACTCCGCCGTCAGCATCTGCTCCTTCTGACTGAGACGATCCAGGAAATCCTTGTAGATTTCCCGATCAGATGGATAGACCAGCTGCATATAGCGATCGTTTTCCGTATCGAGTAATTCTTTTTGGGAAAGACCAACGAATGTGCACAAATTTTGACTTACAGAACGCAGCCGAGCCGGAGTCGTCAGTAGATATTGGTGAAAACCGCAGATCTGATGATCTAATATTTTTTCTATATTTTCCATAAAGTCTTGTTTTTCTCCTTTTGCAGAATTTATTTTTCTGCTAACGGCATTGTATCCCCGTTCCCTCAGAAAGTCAACGAAACTCCCAAAACTTGCTTCCTAAAACGTCATCTAGCTTCTATTTCAGCATAAACGTCATCCTGTTTCTATTTCCAGCATAAAACATCTTCCTGTTTCTATTTCAGCATTCGCTTCCGGGTTTTTCCACTGATTGTCTTCGGCAGTTCTTTTGCAAAAGTAAGCAAACGAATCCACTTGTATTCTGCCAGCTTTTGATTACAGAAATTTTTAATTTCCAATTCTAATTCTCGTGACGGCAAATACCCATTTTCCAGTACTACAACCGCTTTGATCGCCTGTCCTCTCAGTGAATCCGGAACTCCGATCACGCTGCATTCCGAAACAGCCGGATGTTCCATCAGCACATGTTCCACCTCATAAGGTCCGACGCGAAAACCACCTGTTTTGATGATATCATCGAAGCGTCCATAGAACCAATATCTGCCATTTTCATCAAAATACGCGGCATCTCCTGTGTGATAAACCCCGTCACGCCATGCATTGCGATAAGCATCCTCCTGATCCAGATAACCGGTAAAGATACCCGGACATTTTCCGTTTTCATCCGGCACGATTACAACTTCTCCAATCTCTCCTGCACCAACGGACTGATTTTCTTTCCCACGAAGTTCAATCTGATAAAGAGGGGAAGGGGTTCCCATCGAGCCTTCCACCGCATCTTCTCCTTGAAAATTTGCCATCAAAAGAGCCGTTTCCGTCTGTCCATATCCCTCGCACAGCGGTAATCCGGTCGCCTGTGTAAACTTCCGAAAGACTTCCGGTGCCAGCATTTCACCTGCTGTAGAGGCATGTTTCAGCGTTGGCATCTTTGGGATTCCTTTTCGCACCAGATAGCGATACACGGTAGGGGGTGCGCAGAAGGAAGTAACTCCATAGCGATTGATTACTTCCACGAGCTGCTTTGGTTCAAAATTGTCAAAATCATATACCATAACCGCACTTCCGACCAACCATTGGCCATACAATTTTCCCCAGGAAGCTTTTGCCCATCCGGTTTCTGCCACCGTAAAATGCAGCCCGCCATCTTCTGCCTGATGCCAATATTTTGCAGTTACGATATGAGCCAACGGATAGCTGTATGCATGAATTACCCCTTTGGGATTTCCTGTGGTTCCAGATGTAAAATACAGCAGCATGGGATCAGAAGCAGAGGTTTGAATACGCTCCAGCGTTTCACTTGCCGTTTTCATCGAAACACTCATATTTTCAAATCCCTCTGTTTTTAAATTCTCCTGCTGCTGCTCATTTTTCAAGTTCTCAACTTTCCACTGGCTGCTTTCCACCAATGTCTTTTCAACATCTTCCTGCTGCTGCTCGTTTTTCGAGTTTTCAGCCTGCCACTGGCTGCTTTCTACCAATGCTTTTTCAGCGTCTTCCTGCTGTACATACCAGAGTTTTACCTCTTTATTTCCTTCTCGTAAAGCAGTTCTTATTTTTTCCGGCACTCCATCCTGCGCAGTGCAGAGAATTGCCTTGACCTGTGCAGATTGAATTCGATAGACCAGATCCCGAACGGTCAGCATATGAGTTGCGGGAATCAGAACCGCTCCAATTTTATGCAGGGCAATCGCGGCAAACCAATATTCATAATGCCGTTTCAGAACCAGCATAACCCGGTCACCGCGTCCGATTCCTGCACGGAGAAAGACATTTGCCATCTGATTGCTGTATTTTTGGATATCGGCAAAGGAATAAATATGTTCCTCTCCTTTTGCATTACACCATACAAGTGCCCGTTTATCCGGTGTTTCTTCTGCAATTTTATCGACCACATCATACCCAAAATTAAAGTTATCTGGGTAAGTCAGAGTTATTTTCTGTAATCTGCCGTTTTCATCCAGCACTTCTTTACAATATTGTTGATAGATACTCATGCTCACTGCTCCTTTGTTCGTGTTTCACGGCCTATATTGCGGAATCGCTCATATCGCTTCTGCGTCAGCTCAACATCTCCCATCAATGTATGCAATTCCTCGATCAAGAGTTTGCGAATCCTTCCATAAAATTCCTTTTTCCCAATTGCATCTTCCGAAAGGATCCGCTCGATCACACCCAGTTTTTTAGCATCTTCTGCTGTCAGCTTCAGACTTGCCGCCGCATCTTCTGCGCGCGAAGCATCTTTCCAAAGAATGCTGGCACAGCCTTCCGGAGAAATGACCGAATACACGGCATGTTCCAGCATCCAAACGCGGTCTGCAACTGCCAGTGCCAGTGCACCCCCACTGCCGCCTTCTCCGATCAAAATACTGATGATCGGAACACAAAGTGTGGACATTTCCATTAGATTTTCTGCAATTGCCTGTCCTTGCCCTCGTTCTTCTGCACCTACTTCACAGGAAGCACCTGATGTATCCACAAAGCAAATGACTGGTCTGCCGAATTTTTCTGCCTGCTTCATCAAGCGCAATGCCTTCCGATATCCTTCCGGTAACGGCGCACCAAAATTTCTCGCGTTTCGCTCTTTTACTGTATGTCCCTTTTCAATCGCAATGACGGTGACAGGCATATCCTTCAAAAAAGCAATTCCGCCTACAATAGCAGGATCATCCCCGTAACGTCGATCTCCATGAAATTCTACAAATCCCCGAAAAATCCGTTTGATATAATCCATCCCTGTTGGCCTTTTCGTATCACGGGCAAGTTTCACACGCTCATATGCGTTTTCTTTCATACACACATTCTCCCATCATGCATTTTCAAAAGCTTTGCCAATTCCTCTCTCTGCGCCGAACGAGGCACGATTCGATCGACAAAACCATGCTCCAAAACAAATTCTGCTTTTTGAAATCCTTTTGCAAGTGTTTTTCGGGTAGTTTGCTCAATGACCCTTGCACCAGCAAATCCAATCGTTGCACCAGGCTCCGCCAGAATAATATCGGCTTCCATCGCAAAGCTGGCCGTTACCCCTCCGGTTGTCGGATTTGTTAAGACAGCAAGATACAATAATCCTGCATCACTATGGCGTTTCACCGCTGCACTCGTTTTTGCCATCTGCATTAAGGACAAAAGCCCTTCCTGCATACGTGCACCCCCGGATACAAGAAATCCAACAACCGGAAGACGATGGCAAATACCATATTCAAACAAGGATGTAATTTTTTCGCCTACTGCACTTCCCATGCTTCCCATCATAAAATACGGCTCCATTGCAAAAAAACAACACGTCTGCCCATGAATCTTTGCCGTTCCGCAAACGACTGCTTCCTTTTCATTGCTCGCCGCAGAAACCAGTTCTAGTTTTTCCTGATAGCCTGGAAAATCCAACGGATTGTTCGATTTCCATTCGGAATACAATTCACAAAAGCTTCCTTTATCGGTAATCATCTGAATCCGCTGCCGTGCTTTCATCCGAAAATGATAGCCACAGGAACACACCAGATCATTACTCCAAAGACGGCTCAACGGAATTTCTTTACGGCAGTTCGGGCACTTCTTTTCCGGCTCACCAGCATCCCGCTGTACAGGAGCCCAGGCGCGTCCGCCTTCTTCTAATTGATTTTTCGGTTTTAAAAAATTCAACCATGCCATGTTCTTACACATAATCCCGGATTTTTATTGAAAAATCACGGATTATTCTCCTTTCTCCTACCGATTTTCCATAAATGTCAGATCATATTTTCCGGATGCAAACTCATCATTCTCCACGATTTCCAGCTGTTCCTTTATATTGGTTGAGATTCCATCTATGACCAATTCGCATAGCGATGCCCGCATTTTACGCAAAGCTTCTTCTCTCGTCTTCGCCGATACGATTAATTTCCCTAACAGGGAATCGTAATATGGTGAGACGGTCATCCCTTCGATCAGATAGCTATCAAAGCGCACGGACGGTCCGCCAGGAACATGCAGCAGCTTTAAAGTACCGCAATTGCCTGCATTGATTCGGCACTCAATCGCAGATCCCTTCATTTTCACTTCTTTTTGGGTAAAATCCAACGCAATTCCAGCTGCAATCCGAATCTGCCATTTCACAAGATCAAAACCCGTCAGCATTTCCGTGACACTATGCTCAACCTGCAATCGAACATTCATTTCCATAAACCAGAAATTCTCATTTGGATCGACTAAAAATTCAAGGGTACCCGCCCCCACATACCCAAGTTTTTTCACCGCTTCTATTGCAAGGGCTATCATCCGACTGCGCGTTTCTTCTGTTACAGCAGGAGAAGGCGTTTCTTCTAATAATTTTTGATTTCTTCGCTGAATAGAGCAATCCCGGTCTCCAAGGCAAACCACATTTCCCTGTTCATCTGCAAGGATCTGCAGCTCCACATGTCTTGCCGGAAAAATGCACTTTTCCAGATAAACGCGTCCATCCCCAAATGCATTTTCTGCCTCACTTACCGCCTGATCATACACAGTTTCCCATTCTTGTTCCGAATTAATACGCCGAATCCCGCGTCCGCCGCCGCCTGCACAGGCTTTTAGCATGACTGGATATCCCAGATGCTCTGCTTCCCTTTTTACTTCTTCCAACGAAGATAATGCTTTTGTTCCTGGAATAACCGTAAGACCCGTCTGACGAATCCAATCTTTTAAGCTCGCTTTATCACTCAGCCGTTCCATACTTTCTGGATCCGGTCCAATCCAAACCAAACCGTTTTCCCGGCAGGCACGTGCAAAATGAGCATTTTCTGACAGAAAACCATAGCCGGGATGAATGGCCTGTGCACCTGCCAAAAGTGCCGTACTGATGATGTTCTTTTCCTGCAAATAACTTTCGGAAGCTTCAGAAGCACCAATACAAAAACTCTGATCGGCAAGTGCCACGTGAAGAGCATTTCGATCTGCTTCGGAATAAACAGCCACCGTAGCAATCCCCATCTCTTTACAAGCACGGATGATCCGGACAGCAATTTCGCCGCGATTGGCGATCAATATTTTAGAAAACATGGTTTCGACTCCTTTTCATTTCTATAGACTCTCGGAATCTACAAGCCCCTATTTATGCGGTCTCTGCGATTCCATTT
>CAZTHP010000095.1:0-9121 GCA_964613155.1 uncultured Lachnospiraceae bacterium
AAACCGTAACGACCTGTAAATACGGGTACTGCATCAAATTTTGTTCCTTTTAATGCTGCTACAACATCCAGGTACAGAGGTTCGCCCATTGCACCAGGTTCTTTTGTTCTATCCAGAACGGTAATCTTCTTAACAGTTTCAGGAATTGCCTGAATCAGTGCTTCTGCGCAGAAAGGTCTGTACAGACGAACTTTGATCGCACCAACTTTAGCACCTGCTGCATTCATATATGCGATTGTTTCATCAATTGTTTCGCATACAGAACCCATAGCGATAATGATATGCTCTGCATCAGGAGCACCTACATAGTTAAATAACTTGTAGTTTGTACCGATCTTTTCATTGATCTTGTCCATATATTCCTGAACAACTGCAGGTAATGCATCATAGTAAGGATTACATGCTTCTCTTGCCTGGAAGAAAATATCAGGGTTCTGTGCAGAACCTCTCTGACAAGGATGGTTCGGGTTAAGTGCTTTGCTTCTGTACTCAGCCAGAGCATCCATATCCAGCATATCTTTCAGATCTTCGTAATCCCATTCTTCGATCTTCTGAATTTCATGAGAAGTTCTGAATCCATCAAAGAAGTTAATGAAAGGTACTTTACCTTTGATCGCAGCCAGATGTGCAACGGGAGTTAAGTCCATAACTTCCTGTACACTAGATTCACAAAGCATAGCACAGCCTGTCTGACGACATGCATATACATCAGAATGATCACCGAAGATTGACAGCGCATGTGATGCTAACGCACGTGCGGATACGTTAAACACACCGGGAAGCTGTTCACCTGCAACTTTGTAAAGGTTGGGAATCATTAAAAGCAGACCCTGAGAAGCTGTATAAGTTGTTGTTAAAGCACCTGCTGCCAGTGAACCATGTACAGCACCTGCTGCACCTGCTTCAGACTGCATTTCGATCACCTGTACGGGCTGACCGAAAATGTTTTTCTTGCCTGCAGTTGCCCATTCATCAGCAGCTTCTGCCATTACAGATGAAGGGGTAATAGGGTAGATTGCTGCAACTTCTGTAAAAGCATATGAAGCATGGGAAGCAGCATGGTTACCATCCATGGTTTTCATTTTTCTTGCCATTGGAAATTCCTCCTAGATAGTATAAAATGTTCATTCGTGAACTGCCCGATGCCTGCGGCAAATGGGCTTTTGCTTTTGCGATACTTTTGTATCATTTTTGGAATGAATCGTTAACTCTCAACCTGATTTCAGGCGATTCAATCCTTATAGGCGCGTTCACTCCGCCTTTTGCGTATATAGCGTTAAGCTAGCAACGTTACTTGTCCGCGTTTTTCTCATCATCTAACGATTATGAGTATTTCTGGCTAAATCCATAATAAAATGGGGTGCGGATTGCCAGACCCGCATTGCATTGATTATAACATCATGTTACCAAAGTTGCAAATAAATATTCTGCTTTTTTACCGATTAAAACCGTGAAAAAGACACTTGTTTTTCAAAAAATACACCTGTCATGTGTCATATTAAACCCAAAGACAGTCTTTTATTTCCAATTATAAGATTATCCAACACTTGAAACTATCTTCTTCCGAAAGGAATCCTTACCTCGAACGATACTGAAAATCGTTTTCAACAATCTAGTTATCCGTTTCAATCTATGAGTTTCAATCGATCAGCTTGAATTTTTGACAGGCATGCAGAATACCATCTTCATATAAAGCATCGGTTTCGCAACAGCATGTCTCAAGCAGACGGGCATCTGCGTGTCCCAATGCAATTCCAAAATTCACCTGTTCCATCATCGTGATATCATTCACACCATCCCCAAATGCATAGGTTTCCGCCTGCTCATATCCCGTCAAATCCAAAAAGCGGCGAATCCCAGCGCCTTTCCCGCTTCCCTGCGGATACACTTCCAGGGAATGTCCTTTATCCAGCACTTCCAGGCCAGATTCAGCCAAATAAGCGGTGAGCCGTTTCTTCTTCTCCGCTTCGGTATCGAAAAAACCTTCTTTCCCGTCCCATTTTTCCAATCCATCCAAAAATCGGATATCTGCTGGACTTTTCGCAAGGAAATCTCTTGTTGTTCGGACAGAATGATCCGCTGAATTTTTCACGGACAAATCTCTTGTTGTTCGGACAGAATGATCTACTGGATTTTTCACGGACAAATCTCTTGTTGTCTGAAAAGAATGATCTGCTCTCTTTTGTAAATGTTGATTACTTGCTTCCTGCACGGGAAAGCGGATTGTAAATTTACAGATATCTTCTGCTTGCGGATTAACCGGTCGAACTTTCCCTTTGTAAAATTCCTGGTAAAAATGATACAAGTTGAAATTACTTCCACGACAGTCGGATTCATCAATATAGAGATATTGACTTCCTTCGAAAATCGGCATCACCTGTTCTTCCTTGCACAAAAGATTAATCTTACCAATCAGCTCCGGCATCATCGGCTGATACCACAGTTCCTGCCCACGATAGAGAATATGGGTACCACATCCTGCAATATAACCGTCAAATCCGACTTCCTGAATATAGGGTTCGATGCAGGACATACATCTGCCTGTACAAATTACTGCTAAATGCCCTTCTTTTTGCAATTCGTGTATCACATATACCGTACTTTTCGGAATTCCACGTGGATCCCCACGGTCATATAACGTACCATCAATATCAAAAAAAACAATCTTCATAATCTGACCGACTTTGCCTCCTGCTTCTCTTTGGTGTAAAATCATGTCTTTGTTATACCATCTAGTAATGCACATGTCAAGTGTTTTCGAATGTATGTTCTTATTATTTTTCTCACATTTTTTTACTTCATTTCGCTTGCATTCAAACTATCTCCAAAACAAATGCTGTTTTCCATTCTCTTTCTGTTTATTTGTACCAATTTTCATCTTTCTAATCCAAATACAACTTGTAAAAAAGTTCAAAAACGTATTTGTTTTTTTGTGTAAATGTGATACTATAGAATTAATTGCAAAACAGAATTTCATTTGTGAAGTTCTTCGCCTGCATAAATCTGTATCAACTGTTTGTTTCCTCTGTTTTGCAGATTCTTTGCAGCGCAATTTTTACGGAGCATTTTATTGGATAGGAAAGGACGTTTCCAATTCAGGTAAATCATTTTTAACAGGAAGGAGATTTTTATGGATATCCGTTATTTACGTGCTCTTTCACGCCGTTTCCCTACGATTGCCAAAGCATCTACGGAAATCATTAATTTATCTGCTATTTTAAATCTGCCCAAAGGCACGGAACATTTTGTTTCCGATCTTCATGGAGAATATGAGCAATTTCTACATGTGCTGAAAAATGGCTCTGGTTCGATCAAAGAGAAGATTGAAGAAGAGTTTGGCAATACATTGAGCGATAAAGATAAAAAAATATTAGCAACTCTTATTTACTATCCAGAACAAAAGCTTGCTTTAATGCAGAAACAGGAAGCAGATATTAATGATTGGTACAAGATTACCATCAATCGTTTGATGAAAGTGACCTGTCGAGCAGCTTCAAAGCATACTCGTTCCTTCGTCCGCAAAAGACTCAATTCCGATTTCGCATACATAATAGAAGAAATTATTTTCGAAAATGATATCAAACACGATCGTGATGCGTATTATCATTCTATTATTTCTACAATTATAGATATAGGGCGCGCGCCAGAATGTATCATCGCTCTATGTCAGACTATCCAGCGACTGACCATTACACGCCTGCACGTATTAGGCGATATTTTCGACCGTGGTCCTGGTCCGCATATTATCATGGACACCCTGATGACGTATCATTCCGTTGATATTCAATGGGGAAATCACGATGTAACCTGGATGGCTGCTGCCAGTGGACACCCTGCCTGCATCGCAGTCGTTCTGCGTTTTGCTGCACGTTATGGGGAACTGGATATCGTGGAAGAAGGATATGGCATTAATCTGGTTCCACTGCAGCGATTTGTTACGGAAACCTATAAAAATAATCCAGGTCCGACCTTTAATGTACACTACAATAAGGAAACCTATAATGAAATGGACGCCGAATCCGACAAACGGATTCAAAAGGCTATGGCCATTATTCAATTTAAATTAGAAGGACAGATTATCAAAGCTCACCCGGAATTTCATATGGAAGACCGGCTGCTGCTGGATAAGATTGATTATACCAACGGCACAGTTTGTATCGATGGAATCACTTATGCCCTTAACGATACGGACTTCCCCACGATTGATCCCGCCGATCCTTACCGCCTGACACCGGAAGAAGAATCCGTGGTCGAGCGTTTAGTCAGTGCTTTCACGCACAGTGAAAAGCTAAATCGCCATGTTCGCTTCTTATATGATAAAGGCAGTCTCTATCATATTTATAACAACAACCTGCTTTATCACGGCTGCGTTCCATTTGATGAGGAAGGTAATTTCATCAAAGTCCAGGTAGGCGATAAATATCTGTACGGAAAATGTCTGTATGATGAATTGGATAAGCTCTGCCGAAAAGCTTATTATATGAGTCCCAGCCCGGAAAAATCCTATGCTCAAGATATCATGTGGTTTATCTGGTGCAACAAAAATTCCCCGCTGTTTGGTAAAGATAAAATGGCAACCTTTGAACGCTATTTCATTGATGATACCAGCACCTGGGTAGAAATAAAGAATCCTTATTACACACTGATTGAAGAGGAAGCTATCGTAAATAAAATTTTAGAAGCATTTGATCTGAATCCGGACACCTGCCGAATCATCAACGGACATGTTCCGGTGAAGAAGAAACAAAGCCCGATCAAATGCAACGGAAAATTGATGATCATCGACGGTGGTTTTTCAAAGGCTTATCAAAAAACAACGGGAATCGCTGGTTATACTTTAGTCTATAACTCACAGCGAATGTTCTTAGCTGCACACAAACCGTTTAAATCTACTGAGGAAGCCATTGCCAATGAGGATGATATTCATTCCGATCGACTGATCGTAGAAAACTTCCCCCAGCGCCATCTCGTTGCAGATACCGATGACGGTGCGATCATCCGGGAAGAAATTGTTGATCTCAAGGAACTTTTATACGCTTACCGACAGGGACTGATCCGCGAATCTTCTGAACATTAAGACCGATTAAAAGCCTTGTAGAACCCACTCGAAGTTTTGGTTTCTTAAGCAAAATGCTCAAGACATTCTGAGTAAATTTTGAAAAGTTCAGATGACGGCTTGTGACTTTTCGGGCTGGAATTTCAAAACATCGGCAACAAGGTGGCCACTTTCTGGTTAAGAATTTCAAAACGCTGGCAACAAGGTGGCCACTTTCTGGGCAAAGTTTCAAAAACTTCCATAAGAAAAGAAGTTCTCAAAATTCACATAAAAAAGGAGTTAAAATCCCCAAAATGGACTTTAACTCCTTTTCTATATACGAACAATTCTGTGAACAAAATCTTCCGAATCTCAAAATTATCCGCTATCCAATCCGAATTGGACTGTCTGGTTTATACTCTTGATAAATATTCGCCTGTTCTGGTATCGATCTTAATCTTATCACCCAGGTTAACGAATAACGGTACATAAACCAAAGCTCCTGTTTCAACTGTTGCAGGTTTTGTAGCACCTGTAGCAGTGTCACCTTTGAAGCCGGGCTCTGTATCAGTAATTTCAAGTTCTACAAACAGAGGGGGTTCTACAGAGAATACATTGCCTTTGTGAGAGATTACTTTTACCATTTCGTTCTCTTTTACAAATTTCAGTGCATCGCCAATCTGTTCCTGATTTAAACCGATCTGTTCAAATGTGTTCATATCCATGAAGTAGAATAAATCACCATCATTGTACAGATACTGCATTTCTACTCTGTCGATACGTGCTTCTTCAAATTTTTCAGTAGGTCTGAATGTTTTTTCTACCACACCGCCATTGATGATATTTTTCAGTTTGCTTCTTACAAAAGCTGCGCCTTTACCAGGTTTTACATGCTGAAATTCCACAATCTGGTAAATATTATTCTCATATTCAATGGTAATACCATTTCTGAAATCACCTGCTGATAACATAGTAAAATTTCCTCCTTAAGTCGTTCCTTGCCTTCTATGGCTTTTTCATTCTGAGTCGTACGTAAGTAATCCGGGAACTTTCGCTTTGTTACAGCACTGCGCTGTCCTAAAACTTCCACTCTTACGATACCGCAATCAAAATAGTTCAACCTATTTTATAATAAAAATAGGGTAATTTCAACTGTTTTTCTTGTTTTTATGCGATTTATAAAAAAACAGTACAATTTTTTCCAAATATCGTTTTAAAACAATCTGAATTTCTTCCTTTGGATGAATCGGTTTTACTAAAATACTGTAAATTCCCGTACGCTTTGCTCCATATACATCCGTAAAAATCTGATCCCCTACAAAAAACACCTGATCAGCGGAAAGATTCAGCTTTTCTATCGCTTTCTGATAGGCTTTGCGAGAAGGTTTATGAGCATCGTATACATAAAATGCCCCTCCAATCTGCTCTGCAAAGGAAGCAACTCTAGGCTCTTGATTATTCGAAATTAAGCAAAAAGAAATTCCCAGCTTGCGCAGCATTTCAAAATGCGCAATTGCCCGTTCATCAGCCGGTGCCCCATGAGGCACCAGGGTATTGTCAATATCATAAATTACGCCTCGATATCCTTTTTCATACATCTGGGGATAATCGATTGTAAAAGTACTATCCTGATAATCATCTGGATAAAAAATTGATAACATTCCCATATCTCATCCCTGTTTCCGGTATAATTTTTCCAATTCTTCTAAAAATGTATTCACATCACGAAATTCTCGATAAATTGAAGCAAATCGAACATATGCGACTTCATCTAATTCCTTCAGCTGTTCCATAACCAATTCTCCAATGACACTGCTTCGAACTTCCTTTTCTTCTGCTGCAAAAATCTGCGTTTCAATCCGCTCGATCGCTGCTGCCATTGCAACGGGAGACACTGGACGTTTATGACATGCCCGGATCATTCCGCTTTCCACCTTTGATCGCTCATAAGGCTCTCGATTATTATCCTTTTTAATGACCATAAGCGGAATCGTCTCTACTTTTTCATAAGTTGTAAATCTCCGTCCACAGGCATCACACTGTCTGCGGCGGCGTATGGAATTATTTTCCTCTGCTGGTCTTGAATCAATTACTCTTGTATTAAATTCACCACAATACGGACATTTCATAATTATTTCTCCTGTTTTTCAGATTGATTTCCAGAAAGCTTCCTTGGATGGATCTCAACCAGTATAATTTCTTCTCCGATCTGTTTTACGCATCCAAACGGAATAATCGTTTCCTGTTCCCGACCAATACAAAATACTTTTGGTGGTCCGGGCACGATCAATGAAAGAATCACTCCTGTTTTCGGACAAAAATCTACATCGGATACATATCCCAGCTTTCGACAGTCACAAATATTAATGACTTCTTTATTTCGACAATCAAATAATCGCATTAATCTGCCCCTGCAAAACCTTACTGTATCCTATGTGATTTCTAAAAAGATATGCAGAACGCAATTCTTTCAAAGAATCCCTGGTATGCGATTCCCAGACAAACGATGAACGATTCCGATTTACCAGCGTCCAAATTCTGCTAATTTCAGTCCCGGATTTCGTTCTTCTACCATACCGACACTCCATCGATTAGCAAACAGCAGCAATGCGCCGCCCTTCAGATCTCTTACACGCTTCATATCGGATGTACCCTGAATCTTATTAATGTCAATATCTTCATTTTCAACCCAACGAATGTATTCATAAGGAAGCTGTTCCAAACGCACTTCGACATTATACTCTGCTTTCAGACGATGAACCAATACGTCAAACTGAAGTACCCCTACAACACCCACGATAATCTCTTCCATACCGGCATTGAATTCCTGGAAAATCTGAATGGCACCTTCTAATGCAATCTGGCTGATTCCTTTGATAAACTGCTTCCGCTTCATCGTATCGGTCTGTCGTACTCTTGCAAAATGCTCCGGTGCAAATGTCGGAATTCCTTCAAATGCAAATTTCGAACCCGGTTTGCAGATGGTATCACCAATATTAAAAATTCCCGGATCAAATACACCGATAATATCGCCTGCATAAGCTTCTTCTACAATCTTACGCTCCTGCGCCATCATCTGCTGCGGCTGTGATAACTTAATCTTCTTACCGCCCTGTGTATGATAAACTTCCATTCCCGCTTCAAATTTACCAGAACAGATTCGCATAAACGCAATACGGTCACGATGCGCTTTGTTCATATTAGCCTGGATTTTGAAGACAAAAGCAGAAAAAGGCTTCTCTACTGGATCAATCAAACCGATATCTGAATTTCTCGCCATCGGTGTATAGGTCATCGCCAGGAAATGCTTTAAAAACGTCTCTACACCAAAGTTTGTCAGCGCAGAACCGAAAAATACCGGTGATAACTCACCACGACTTACCATATCCTGATCAAATTCCTGACCAGCTCCATCTAACAATTCAATATCATCTTTCAGCTGTTCATAATACTGGAATCCGATGGTATCTTCCAATGAAGGATCATCCAGCGCAATTTCTTCTACTGCAATTTCCTTCATACCACTGTCTGCTGCTGTAAACTTCGAAATCACTCCCGTATTCCGGTCATAAGTTCCTTTAAAATTCTTACCGCAACCGATCGGCCAGTTGATAGGACAAGTGGCAATTCCTAAAACATTCTCAATTTCATCCATCAATTCAAAAGGATCATTCGCTTCCCGGTCCAATTTATTAATAAATGTAAAAATCGGAATATGACGCATCACACAAACCTTAAACAATTTGATAGTCTGCGGTTCTACACCTTTTGATGCATCGATAACCATGACTGCTGAATCAGCTGCCATTAAAGTCCGGTACGTATCTTCCGAGAAATCCTGATGTCCCGGTGTATCCAAAATATTGATACAATATCCATCATATTCAAACTGCATAACGGATGAAGTAACGGAAATACCTCTCTCCTTTTCAATTTCCATCCAATCCGAAACCGCATGCTTCGCTGTCTTTCTTCCCTTTACAGAACCAGCCAGATTAATCGCTCCTCCGTAAAGCAGAAGTTTTTCAGTTAAAGTCGTCTTACCCGCATCGGGATGCGAAATAATCGCAAACGTTCGTCTTCTTT
>CAZTHP010000096.1:0-9025 GCA_964613155.1 uncultured Lachnospiraceae bacterium
TTTTCCAGTTACCTGCTACAATTTTCTTACGCATCATTCTAACCCTTCCTTTGTTGTACAGAACAGTAACAGGAGAAGGAAATCTCCCCCTGCTACAGATATAACTCGTAACGCTTATTTTTTCGGTTTAATTATTTATCATTAATTGCTGCTACACCAGGCAGTTCTTTTCCTTCCAGGAATTCCAGAGAAGCACCACCGCCTGTGGAAATGTGTGTCATCTTGTCACCAAAGCCCAGTGTATTAACAGCTGCTGCGGAATCACCGCCACCGATAATAGTTGTAGCATCGATTGCTGCTAAAGCTTCTGCTACTGCAATTGTACCTTTGGCAAAATTAGACATTTCGAATACACCCATCGGTCCATTCCATACAACTGTCTTTGCATCTGCCAGAGCTGCTTTGTATAATTCACAAGTTTTCGGTCCAATATCCAGACCCATTTCATCTGCTTCCATGCTGCCTTCTACAATTCTAGAAGGTGCATCGTTGTTGAATTCTTTTGCAGCTACGGTATCAACAGGAAGCAGGAACTTTACGCCTTTTGCTTCTGCTTTTGCGATCATTTCTTTTGCATAATCCAGATAGTCATCTTCTACCAGAGATTTACCAATTTCCTGACCCTGTGCTTTTGCGAATGTATAAGACATACCGCCGCCGATGATCAGAGTATCTACTTTCTCCAGCAGGTTGTTGATAACAGAAATCTTGGAAGAAACTTTAGAACCACCTAAAATAGCAACGAACGGTCTTGCAGGGTTGTTCACAGCATTGCCCAGGAAATCAATTTCTTTCTGCATCAGATAGCCAACTGCACAAGTATCTACGAATTCTGTTACACCAACTGTAGAGCAATGTGCTCTGTGTGCAGTACCAAATGCATCATTCACAAATACATCTGCCAGAGAAGCCAGCTCTTTGCTGAATTCTTCGCCATTTTTTGTTTCTTCTGCACGATAACGAGTATTCTGTAATAATACGATCTCGCCATCTTTCATAGCTGCTACTGCAGCCTTTGCATTGTCGCCTACAACGCAGTCATCTGCTGCGAATTTTACTTCCTGTCCTAACAGTTCTGTTAAACGAGCTGCTACAGGTGCTAAAGATAATTCCGGTTTTGCAGTTCCTTTCGGCTTTCCTAAGTGAGAACACAGGATTACCTTACCACCATCTGCTGCCAGTTTTTTAATAGTAGGCAGAGCTGCTGTTAAACGGTTTTCATCTGTGATCACGCCATCCTGCAGCGGTACATTAAAATCACAACGGCAAAGAACTCTTTTTCCTTTCACCTGGATATCATCAATACTTTTTTTATTTAACATGGGAATCACCTCATCGATCAATCTATTACAAATGCAGCCGCGGTACTGTTTTCGAAAAGGGAATACGCTTTTAAAAACAGAATACGCTTTGCATATTTTTACTTCTTAAAACCATGAGAAACGCGCGCTGCGAGTTTCTCAAGTTATCGCGGCGCTCATCAAATGCTTGTGCAAGCACAGCATTTTCATCGCTACTCGCGTAAAAAAAGGTGTTCCCAACGGAAGCCTGTCCGTCGGAAACACCTTCCGTGCTGCTTATGCAGCCAAATGTCAGGTTATGCTGTCGAGCATCTTTGATACAAAGCTTCTGCAAAACAGATTTATATCATCACTTTGTATCCTCCTATATGATAAATGTCGAAATCCGACATTTCGTTGTCAAATTATGCTAATTCAGCAAAATATTTGATTGTTCTTACCATCTGGCTTGTGTAAGAGTTTTCGTTGTCATACCATGAAACAACCTGAACTTCATATAAGCCATCGCCGATTTCAGCTACCATAGTCTGAGTTGCATCGAATAAAGAACCATATGTGATACCAATGATATCAGAAGATACCAGCTGTTCTTCTGTGTAACCAAAAGATTCAGAAGCTGCTGCTTTCATAGCTGCATTGATGCCTTCTTTTGTTACGTTTTCGCCTTTTACAACTGCAGTCAGGATTGTAGTGGAACCTGTCGGAACGGGTACACGCTGTGCAGAACCGATCAGTTTGCCGTTCAGTTCGGGAATAACCAGACCGATTGCTTTTGCAGCACCAGTAGAGTTGGGAACGATATTAACAGCTGCTGCACGAGCACGTCTTAAATCGCCTTTTCTATGAGGACCGTCCAGAACCATCTGGTCACCTGTGTAAGCATGGATAGTAGCCATGATACCAGTCTGGATCGGAGCATAATCATTCAGTGCTTTTGCCATAGGAGCTAAGCAGTTTGTTGTACAAGAAGCAGCGGAGATAATGGTATCTTCAGCTGTCAGTGTGTTTTCGTTAACACTGTAAACGATAGTAGGCAGATCATTACCAGCGGGTGCGGAAATAACAACTTTCTTAGCGCCTGCTTTAATGTGAGCTGCTGCTTTATCTTTGGAAGTATAGAAACCTGTGCATTCCAGAACTACGTCTACACCGATTTCACCCCAAGGAAGGTTTGCAGCATCTTTTTCTGCATAAATTTTGATTTCTTTGCCAGCTACTTCAATAGCGCCATCTTTTGCTACTACTGTGTCGCATAAAGCATATCTTCCCTGTGAAGAATCATATTTTAATAAGTGCGCAAGCATCTTAGGATCTGTTAAATCATTGATAGCTACTACTTCATAACCTTCAGCACCAAACATCTGTCTGAAAGCAAGACGGCCAATACGACCAAAACCATTAATTGCAACTTTTACTGCCATTTTTATTCCTCCTAGAAAATTGGTAAACATCCGGTTGGGTGTTTACGATTGTTTCTGTACTGCCTGAGTTTTTCCTCAGACACTACCGATATTGTACAAAATCAAAGACAATTATGCAAGTCGAAAATGTTACTGAATTTTTCCCGTTTTTTATCAAAATATCTAATTAAATCGTTCTAAAAATACTTGACTTTCGTATTACTTATTGAAATTTTCCATATTTTTTCATCCATCCATTATCTATTTTGTCTGATTGCTTATTTTTTATCAATCTTTTCTCATCTTTTTTATACTCCTTATCCACATTCTGTTCTTTTTTCATTTTTTTATGCTTTTTTACTGTACTTTTTTCCATCACAGGCTTATGATGAAAGGAAGGTTTGAAAATTTAACAAATTTTCTTCCAAATCAACAGGAGGTTCTATATGTACATAGACAGTCATATCCATACCGTTTTTTCCAGCGATTCCGAAACACCAGTTTCCATGCAGATCGAACGTGCTGCTGCACTGGGAATGCGTGCTGTATATATCACGGATCATCAAGATTTTGATTTTCCCGAAGACGTTTATCATATGTCATTTCAATTTGATACTGCATCTTATCTGCAAAAGCTTTCCGAATTAAAAGCACACTATGCAGATCAGATCGAGGTACGTTTTGGTGTTGAGCTTGGCCTGATGACCAATTTAAAAGAAAAGCTGGAACAGTATACCGCAAGCTGGCCTTTTGATTATGTAATTGGTTCTGTTCATCTGGTTCGGCGCATGGATCCGTATTTTCCCGATTTTTATGAAAATCGCACAACAGAAGAAGCCTATTTGGAATATTTTGAAACCATTTTAGAGAATCTCAAGCTGCACAATTGCTTTGACGCACTGGGACATCTGGATTATATCGTCCGCTACGGTCCGCAAGATTCTGCCTATCCTTCCGCTGTCTATACGGAAATTCAGGATGAAATTTTGCGGGTTCTGGTCGAAAAAGGAATCGCCTTGGAATGCAATACAGCGGGTTTCAAACACGGATTGGGCTTCCCACATCCTCATGCCTCGGTGATTCGCCGTTATCTGGAATTAGGAGGCGATATGATCACGCTGGGATCCGATGCCCACCAGCCAGCCCATGTCGGATATGCATTTGAAGATGCTAAAGAATATTTAAAATCCTGCGGTGTGCGCTATCAGACGGTTTTTTGCAAGCGCAAACCCGAATGGATTCCCTTATAAGCATTATTTTTCACGCAAAAGAAAGGACTTTATTTTATGAATCATACAACAACTGCAATTTTAAAAAAAGGCGAAGGACGCACGATCAAATCCGGCGGTTTATGGATTTTTGATAATGAAATCGCTGAGGTCAAAGGTGATTTTGAAAACGGAGAGATCATTGCGGTCGAGGATTTTGATGGCTATTTTATGGGGTGGGGGTATATTAACCAACATTCCAAAATCCGTATTCGCCTTCTTTCCCGCAAAAAAGAAGACCGGATCACCGATGAATTTCTGGAAAAGCGCGTTCGTTCCTGTTACGAATACCGGAAAAATGTAATCGACCTAGATAGCTGCCGCCTCATTTTCGGGGAAGCTGATTTTCTTCCCGGAATTGTCGTAGATAAATTTTCCGACATTCTAGTAGTTGAATCCCTTACACTGGGAATTGATCGCTTAAAATTAAAAATTATTACATTTCTGAAAAACATTTTAGCCGAAGACGGTATCCAAATCCGCGGTGTCTATGAACGAAGCGACGCAAAAGTGCGGGAACAGGAAGGAATGAGCCGTTACAAAGGATTTATTGGAGAACCATTCGATACACAGGTAGTTATTGAAGAAAATGGAGTTAAATATTATGTAGATGTCAAGGAAGGACAAAAAACCGGATTCTTTCTGGATCAGAAGATCAACCGCCGCGCCGTTGCACGTCTTTGTGAAAGAAAAGATGTGCTGGATTGCTTTACACACACTGGTTCCTTTGCACTGAATGCTGGTCTTGCTAAAGCCGCTTCGGTTCTGGGTGTCGATGCCTCCGAGACAGGTGTCGAACAAGCCAGACGCAATGCCGAATTAAATCAGCTTTCTGATACCGTAAAATTCCTTTGTGCAGATGTTTTTGAACTGCTTCCTCAGCTGGAACAAGAAGGCAAACAATACGATGTTGTTATTTTAGATCCGCCTGCTTTTACGAAATCCAGAAATTCCATCAAAAATGCAGTGAAAGGCTATCGTGAGATCAATCTGCGTGGTATGAAACTGGTCAAAAATGGCGGTTTTCTGGCAACCTGTTCCTGCTCTCATTTTATGGATCCGCAGTTATTTGCCAAAACAATCCGGGAAGCGGCCGCAGGTGCTCATAAATATCTTCGCCAGGTTGAATTTCATACGCAAGCGCCCGACCATCCTATTTTATGGACTTCTGATGAATCGTATTATCTGAAATTCTATATTTTCCAGGTTCTCGACCGATTTTAAATGAGTCTAAATCAGAAAAAGAACCATTTTTTCTGATCAGATTGAGCAAAGACAGGCGCGTTTCCAAATAGATGCGTTTGAAACATGTACATGAATACCTGAGACATCCTTATGAAAAACATTAAAAACCGGGATCAGATTGTATGCCGTTTCAAACGATACAGTCCGATCCCGTTTTCTTAGAAGCTTTCTATTCCATCTGTTTTTTCTTTTTCGGTTAAGATCAGTAAACTTTCCAAAATTTGATCCAATTTTTGATACGGTGCTTCTTGCAGCAATCCTAAAATCTTAAGCAGATTTTCATCCAATTCCGTTTGACTATTTTTTTGTAGCTCCTGCTGTGCAATCTCCTCCAATACCCCTGCTAATTCATCCCAAAGCATCAAAGTTTCAAAGGTATCCGGTCGATTCAAATCACAAGAAGTCGGAAGTGCAAAGGTATGGTCTTCTTTTTCCACCAAGTAAAATTGCAGCTTCTGACGATGCTCCAATACAAATAGAAGTAATCCTTTCCGACGATTTAATTCTGCATTTTCCTTCCCACAATCCTCGAATAAACGCTTGATTTTTTGCTTTTTCTCTGTAAAAAACTGCCAAGTTCCAATATCTTCCAACCGAAAACCATTCATTGCTAAAATCGTTTCCGCTAACAGTACATCTCCCATTCCAGTCGTATCCATTCTTCTTACCATTTCTTAACTTTTCTTTTTATTTTTTGCAGCAAAGACACCTTTTGCAGGCTGGATTTTTCAAAGACTGCATTTGCAAACCGCGTTTCTGCCACTGTGCTTTTGCAATCTACGCTGTTACAAACTACCTTTGGTTGATAAAACTCCTGTAATGCGTTCATCTACCATTAAAGCCATGTCCAATGCTTTGGCAAATGCTTTAAAAATCGCTTCCATCTTATGATGATTATTCTCCCCGTAAAGAACTTTTATATGCAAATTCATTGCCCCTGCATAGGAAACTGCATAAAAAAATTCTCGTGCCATTTCCGTATCCATATCACCGCACCGGTCACAAGTAAATTCTGCATCCCAGCAAAAATAAGGGCGTCCTGACAGATCGATCGCGCACATCACCAATGTTTCATCCATAGGAAGCAGAGAATATCCATACCGTTTGATTCCTTTTTTATCGCCTGCAGCTTCTTTGATCGCAGTTCCTAATACAATGCCCGTATCTTCAATCGTATGATGGGAATCAACATGCAGATCACCAGTTACATGCAAATCCAGATCAAACAGGCCATGGCGGGCAAAACCGTCCAGCATATGATCAAAAAAACCAATCTTCGTATCTAATACAGCTGTTCCACTGCCATCTAAATTTAAGGTTAACGCAATCTGTGTTTCTTTCGTATTCCGTTCAATCGTACTGCTTCTCATCATCCATCCTCCAGTCTAAATAGAGCTTTTCTCAAATTACGGGTCACGATTCAGAGCCGGCCTTGAAACCACATGGC
This sequence comes from uncultured Lachnospiraceae bacterium, assembly GCA_964613155.1. Classification (GTDB taxonomy): domain Bacteria; phylum Bacillota; class Clostridia; order Lachnospirales; family Lachnospiraceae; genus TWA4. The sequence goes on from CAZTHP010000096.1 coordinate 6,662, forward strand.
ATGGATTCATCCTTGTAGAGACTCCTTATTATATGGACTCCGTTCTAACTGATTACAAAAAAACCGCTATCCAGATTCTCTTATCCAGATAACGGTTTATAGCGGAGACGGAGGGATTCGAACCCTCGTGCCCGGATCGGACAAAACGATTTCGAGTCGTTCTCGTTATGACCACTTCGATACGTCTCCAGATCACACTGGACAAGATTATAGCATCTTCCTCCAAATGTGTCAATCAAAAAAATCATTTCTTTCGGTACTTCTTTCAGTGTTCCATTCCGGGGTTTCCGCTCAATTCTGATACAGAATTTGGTTTTTTCGATAAATTTTGATACAAAATTTGAGGTTTCCTCAGCTGTCATCGAATATAGCCGCCGCCCGCAATGGCATTGCCCTGATAGAATACGATCGACTGACCAGGAGTTGCAGCTCGTACTGGTTCTTCAAATATTGCTTCGTACTGATTCTCATCTAAACGACGAACCTGACACCAATTGCCTTTGTGCCCATAGCGAATCCGCCCCCATAAACGACCTTCTTCGGTCAGATCCAAGCTTCCCATCAATGCAGCATCCTGAAAACGAACAACTTTGCCGAAAACATCCTCATTCGTTCCAATTACGACTTCATTAGTTTTTGGACGAATCTGGGTCACAAATACCGGATGTCCCATTGCTAAATTCAATCCTTTCCGCTGTCCAATGGTATAATGAATGATTCCTTTATGACGACCTAAAATCGTACCATCTGCGGTTACAAAATTACCTTCTTCCGAAAAGGAAACGCCTGTATAAGCTTGAATAAAACCTGCATAATCATTGTCTGGAATAAAACAAATTTCCTGACTGTCCGCTTTATCTGCTACCGGAATTCCAGCTTTTCGGGCAATTTCACGAATTTCCGGTTTCTCGTATTCACCCAAAGGCATAATTGTATTTTGAAGCTGCTCTTGTGTCAAACGATACAAAACATAGGACTGATCCTTCGCTGCTGAAACGGCAGTTTCGACTGCATACCGCCCATTTTCCTGCTGTCTGATCCGCGCATAATGCCCGGTCGCTAATTGAACAGCCCCCATATCACGGCAGCTTTCCAAAAGACCAAGCCATTTCACCGTATGGTTGCACATCACACAGGGATTTGGTGTCATACCATTTTGATAGGAATGAACAAAATATTGCACAACCGATTGCTCAAACACAGCGGACAGATCACGTGTCACAAACGGAATACCCAAATAATCTGCTACACGCCGTGCATCCTCTGTCGTTTTTTCCGTGTTCGCATGCTGAAACATATGCACCGTTACACCTGTTACATCATATCCTTGTTCTTTCAGCAGCAAAGCCGTTACGGAAGAATCTACACCGCCGGATAATCCTACAATCACTTTTCCTTTTGCCATCCCAAATGCCTCCTTCTTTTACCAATTGTTTCATTTTACCGGATTCCCATGGAAATAGCAAGAATATCTCTTACCATTTTTCCATAATCTATTCTAGAACATTCTTTTTGGAGATGCTTATGGCCCGGAAACTTTCGCCTATTATCACGGGTACATTATGCCTGAGCGCAGCAGGTATTATCACCCGTTTCATGGGATTTCTCTATAAAATCTGGCTTGGAAACCTGATCAGTCCGGAAGAATTGGGACTGTATCAGCTGATATTCCCAGTATTTGCAATCTGCCTTTCTCTATGCGGCTATCCTTTTCAAACTGCGATTTCCAAATTCACCGCCCAATATCAAGAAGAAAATCTCAAAAAATCTGCCTGCTATCTCAAACTTTCCGTTTTGCTTTCCTGCTTACTGGCAGTCCTTTGCGCTGTTGTTTTAATTGTATTTCGCCAGCAAATTGCCGCTTCTTTTTTATTAAATGAACGCTGCAGCGTTTTACTGCCTTATTTAGCATGCGCCATTCCCCTCAGCGCCATGCATAATTGTCTCAGTGGATGGTATTATGGTCAAAAAAAGACTGCAATCCCTGCTGCTGCAAATCTGGCAGAACAAGGCGGACGCATGCTGTTTGTGTACCTGCTGCTGCAAATGTATCCAAAGTTTAGCGTCATTCAAGTAGCATGGGCACTGGCAGCAGGAGAACTTTTTTCAGCTTCCCTTTGTGCGTTTTCCTGCCTGCTCACCTTTCGTCGAACGACTCCCCAAAAATTTCCAGCTTGTCAATCTACGTTTTCCAAACGAACCATTTTGCGAGACATCCTCGTTTTAAGCTGGCCGCTCATGACCAATCGGCTGATTATGAGTATCCTCCAAAGCGTTGAAGCAGTCATGATTCCTAGCCGTCTGATCTTATACGGCTATTCCGAAACAACTGCCCTTGCCATGTATGGGACATTAAGCGGTATG